>DUWJ01000313.1 GCA_012842765.1 Bacillota bacterium
AAGCCTGGAGTCAATATGCTCGGACTCAAAGAAGGGGCACTTGGTTACTCCAAGAGCCTGGTTCCTGCAGATGTCATGTCCCAGGTTGACAAGCTTGCGGCCAAAGTTGTATCCGGCGATATCAATGTGCCTGATGAGATCGACAAGGTTGAGCCCTGGCTCAAGGCCCAAGGCAAGTAGCAAGCTGTCAGCGGGTTGAATTAATATGTAAGCGCAATGGGCGGGGGGATAATCTCCCCCTGCCTTGCCAGGTTTAACTCGGAAAAGGGGTTCACCTTACGATGTATGCTGTTCGAATGGAGAACATAACGAAACGCTTTGGAAGCGTTACCGCCAATGAAGCAGTTGATTTTGCTGCGTTTCCCGGCGAGATCCATTGCCTTCTGGGCGAGAACGGGGCCGGGAAAAGCACGCTCATGAGGATTTTGTTTGGGCTTTGCCGCGCGGATTCAGGCCTCATCTGCATAGACGACGAGCCGGTAGACATATCCGGTCCTCGTGATGCAATTTCGTTGGGGATAGGCATGGTGCATCAGCATTTCATGCTCGCTGAACGTCTTACTGTAGAAGAAAACATAATTGCCGGATGTGAACCGAGCAAAAACGGTTTGGTTGATTATGATGGGGCACGCGAACGCATCCTGGAGGTTTCGCAGCGTTATGGCCTCACAGTTGATCCAACCGCTGTGGTCGAGGATATCTCCGTCGGCCAACAGCAGCGGGTGGAGATAATCAAGGCTCTGATGAGAGGAGCAAAGGTCCTTATCCTGGACGAACCGACTGCGGTCCTCACTCCGCCTGAGGTGGATGAGTTGTTCGTTGTGATGCGGGCTTTGAGGGATGCGGGGACGACGATAATATTCATCACGCACAAGCTCAAGGAGACTATGGAGATTTCCGACAGAGTGACAGTGCTCCGCGATGGCAGGACAGTTGGTGTAGTGAATACGGCTGATGCTACACCAGACAGCCTTGTAGAGATGATGGTGGGGCGCAGCCTTCCCATACATGACAGCCATCGCGTGCCGGCTAAAGACGGGATTTTCCTCCAACTGAAGGATGTGTCGGTAGCCGGAAAAAAGGGCAGCCGGGCAAGGCTCGACAGTGTGAACATCGCTGTGAGAGGCGGCGAGATACTGGGCATAGCGGGGGTCGACGGCAATGGCCAGCTGGAACTGGAGGAAGTAGCAACTGGGTTGCAGCGGCCGAGCAAGGGTCAGATCATCGTCAATGGTCAGGATGTGACTGGCTCCGATACTAGGAGCATCAGGGATAGCGGTGTTGCCTACATCCCATCTGACCGATTGAAGCGGGGCATGGTGGACTCCTTCAGCATTGCGAGGAATTCCGTGCTCGGAATGCATCATAGTGCCCATTTCAGTCATCGCGGGGTAATAAAAGAGGACGTTGTGCGACGGCATGCGGAGAATCTTGTTGATGTTTATGACGTGCGATCTGAATCGATCGATCAGCCCATCGGTTCGCTGTCAGGGGGGAACCAGCAGAAATTGGTGGTTGGAAGGGAGCTGCTTCGGCCTCACAGTGTCGTGGTTGCCGCCCAACCTACTCGCGGATTGGATGTTGGAGCAACCCACTATATAAGGGAGCAGATACTTGCCAGCCGCAACAAGGGCAAAGCAGTTCTCCTCATTTCCGCGGAGCTTGACGAGATTCTTGAGCTGTCTGACAGGATAGCGGTCATATACGAAGGCCGAATAGTGGACGTGCGTCCTACAAACCAGTATACCGAGAAAGAGCTAGGCCTTCTCATGACAGGGCAGAGGAACGGGGTGTGACCGATGGACATTTCAGGTGATGCGTCAAACAAGTTGTCAAAAAAGAACGCAGAATGGTTTGCCCGTCCCGGGTTTGCCAGATTCGTGTATTCAGCAGCTGCAGTCGTGCTTGCGCTGCTAATAGGGGCTGTCTTGATAGGTGTCTCAGGCTATAGTGTGAAAGAGGCATATTACAACCTC
>DUWJ01000314.1 GCA_012842765.1 Bacillota bacterium
AGTACATCCCAAGCTCCTGCCGCCGGCATGTCTACAGCAGATATAAAGTCCGCGGCACCTTGGGAGGCGGGCATCTCGTTGTCACCGACCACGCCTGCATAGGCCAATATGGCACACGCAATGCATGCCACCATCAATGCGAACATATGTTGTTTGCGCGAAAGGAAAAGCCTCATTCGAAGACACCCTTTAAGAGGAGAGCATGAAGGGCATTGCCTGGATGGGACAGTGCCGCGCCCCTCTCTAAGCGTATTCGACAGATGAGAGCATCAGTCCTACTCAAGAGAGGGGGCGGCGATAAGACACTTACTCCCGAATATGGCTTGGCTCAACCACACTTGTCATTTCTGCAGCATTTGGTTGAGCGATTCGCTGCGGGCCTTCCGGCTGAAAGACATCGGCATAACCGTGACCAATGGGATCATCCTCGTGGACAGACTCCGGATCCACATGTACCATGACCCCTATTACGTGTGGACACACGCCTTTGATGGCCTTCTCAGCTGCCACTGCTATGTTGTGTCCCTCCACCACCGACAAAGAAGGATCAACTCCTATGCGCAAGTCTACGTGCGCATAGCCTCCATAGCGCCTCGCGGCCATGTAATGCACGTCGCTTACGCCTTCCACAGAATCGATAGCCTCCTGCACAGCACGGAGCGTGTCCGGATCAGCCTGCGCATCCATGAGCTCGTCAGAAGACTTCCTCGTGATCTCAAAGCCCATCTTGACTATGAGGGCGGCTACCACTATCCCGGCTATGGGATCGAGCACAGGCACTCCAAGTCGGGCGCCGAGGATGCCTATGAATGTTCCAACTGAGGAATATGCATCAGAGCGGTGATGCAGTGCTTCCGCCATAACTGCGCTGCTCTCTATTGCCTCTGCAGTGGCAGCCGTGATGCGATACATGGCTTCCTTTACAACTATTGACACCACGGCGGCCACAAGGGCAATCTTGCCCGGTTCTGTATACCCGCCCACCGCGATCTTCCTAGCCGAATTCGATCCGATGGCACACCCTGCAATGATCAGGATCAAACCAACAATCTTGGCGGCTACCGGTTCAGCCTTGCCGTGACCGTAGGGATGATCCACATCGGCAGGCCTTTTCGATACTCTGAGGCTCATAATGACGACAGCCGTAGCCAACAGATCAGAAGCTGAGTGGGCGGCGTCAGCCACCATAGCCGAGCTTTTGCCCACAATACCCGCAATTAGCTTGAACGCCACGAGGCCCAAGTTGGCAATCATATTGCCCCATGACACCCTCGCCCCTATCTTGAACCTGTCTTCCGAAGAATTCTCTGTTCTCACAATAACACCCCTTGCAAGCAGTCTCCCCGACCGAAGCGAAACGGCACCCGCGGGACTCTACGATGATCTCAGTCCCACGAGCGCCGCGGAATGCACTCGCTGCCTAGAGGCCCGGCCCCACCCCCCATTCCACCTAGGGGGATCGCCTGCTCTGAGTGAACCATGTCAAAAACCTTCAGGTATGCAGTCTCTAGTCGGATTCATTTTGATTTAATGCTAACGCACATACATTGCTCAGTCAACACTGCCCCATATTCCCC
>DUWJ01000315.1 GCA_012842765.1 Bacillota bacterium
CACAAAGGAGTGGCGAAGATAGAGAGGCTGTACGTGCGAAAGAACAGTCGCATGCAGGGCATAGGCAGCAGTATGATCATGCATGCAGTGGACTATGCTCTTCGGGCAGGCGATGATCTGGCATATCTCGTTGCGGACTCATTGGATTGGCCGAGGCGTATGTATCGCAAGCTTGGTTTTGAGGATCTGATGGAGATTGTGGAATGGACGCGCATATGGGGCGGGAGCGCGGATGATGAGGGTTATGTTACATGGTGAGCGCTTCGCGGCATGCTCTGCACAGGTGACGTAGCCCCAAGGGAAAGTAACCCGCATCCGGTGAGGACTTGGTCCCAAACTCCCATAGCCTTAACTAGCCGTTTCATGCCGAATGCAAGTTTGGCGGGGGTCGTGCCGAAACCTGTCTGTTTTCGAGCCACGATCCCCGCCCTACGTACTCTGGCTATCATATAGCCTATATAGAGTGTAGTCGGTGCCAACGATACTGATGTTCATGCGCCAAGTCTGTTGACCGGCCGGGTGCGGAATGCTAGTATTATGGCACATGTCGAAGGGAGCTGAATGGTATGCGCGAGAAGGTTGAGGCCCTTTTGGATGAGATAAGGCCGTCGCTTCAGGCAGACGGCGGGGACGTGGAACTCGTTGACGTGACTGAGGACGGCATCGTAAAGGTCAGGCTGAAAGGCGCTTGCGCCGGGTGTCCTATGTCGACTCTCACCATCAAAAATGGTATTGAGAGGGTGCTGAAGAACGAGATACCCGAAGTAAAAGCGGTTCAGTCTGTATAGGCTTCGCACAATCGCAAGCTCAGACCTTGAAGGACGAGGCGGCGGTGGATGTGCCGTCGCCTTTTGCGTGGCTAATCGAAGATGAAGAGTCCTAGTGCTTCATAGGTCCGCATGTCTACGATTCCCGTCACTGGAAGCCCCTTGTCTCGTTGAAGCTGCATTATGGCGCGTTCGGTTCCGGGGCCGTATACCCCGTCAAAGCCAGCGTGCTCATAGCCGAGTTTGGCAAGGCGTTTCTGCACCTCCAGCACGTAACTTCCTTTGGCGCCCGGCTCGATCCGGGGACGGAATGACCCCAAAGTGCCGAAGTGGCCGGCGGTTATGACTACCGGCGTCCCTACGGGAACCATTGAGTAGAGTTCTTCGACATCGCGGTTGAGCATTCTGATGCAGCCGCCAGACTTGCGTTGTCCCACAGTCCAAGGCTTGTTTGTTCCGTGTATCCCGTATTTCCCCCACGGGACGTTAAGTCCCATCCACCTTGTGCCGAATCCCCCGGCCCATGCCGCCTTCTCTATGACTTTGAACTGCCCTAAAGGCGTGGGCGTAGATGGCTCGCCGACGCCGACCCGGTACTGCTTGATGGGCAAACCGTCCTCGAGGAGTGTGATGGTGAGGTTGGATGTATCGATAAGGAGAGCGCGCCAGCCTGGCGGCAGTCCCTTTCTGGTTGTGCCCTCTTGTTCGGTTTGGGGTTTGGCCGGCGAAGTTTTTGCGATGGGAATGATGTCCCCACTCGGTTCCAATGAAGCTGCGACAATCTGTTCGCATACTCGGCCAAGGGTCATCCATACGGACAGGTCAACTATGCCGTCTTCAGACAATCCAACACTGGCCTGAAAAGCCCGC
>DUWJ01000316.1 GCA_012842765.1 Bacillota bacterium
ATGACTTCCTGAAAGCCCTGCTTAACTCCGGCCATGGTTGTTGCTGCAAGTGAGGCTTGTGCCGCCTCGATCATCCGCCGAACCATGTTTCCGCCGACAGATCCACAATCGCGGGCGCTGAGATTTCCCCAGTAATCCCCTTCAATGAGATGCGTTGGAATGTTGAGTTCGTTGGCAACCTCATATTTCATCTGATCTAATGCTTGCCGCGCTTGGGGGACTAGTGTTCTATTGCTTCTGCGAGCCTTTGGCATGTTTTCACCTCCATTGCGATGCTGAGTACATTCTTTGCCGAGCTAGGCGGGGATATGTTAGTAAACGGATGTCGATCGGCACTCTGTTTGCCAGCATGGTGAAAAGTTGACGAAGCAGTATGCTTGGTATATGCTCAAAGTGCTTGAAGACCAGTTTCAACATTGGATTAATTTGGCGGAGTGAATAATATGGCATCTTTCGTGGGCCTTGTACTAGCGGCAGGGCATGGCAAGCGGATGAAGTCAGCGCTTCCCAAACCACTTCATCCAGTTGCCGGCATACCCATGATTGACCACGTCGTGGGCTCGTTGGTTCGCTCCGGAGCATCGCGTGTAGTAGTTGTTGTTGGACATGGTGGCGAATTGATTGAAGAGCATCTTGCTGGGCGCGCAGAAATAGTCTGGCAGCGCGAGCAATTGGGCACGGGCCATGCTGTCTTAGCGGCGGGCCCGGCTTTTGATGGTTATGATGGCAATATTCTCATCGTACCTGCAGATGTGCCTCTGCTTACTTCCGAAAGCCTCCAACAACTAGTAGAAGAGCAGTCTGGCAGCGCAAGCGACGCCACAATCCTTTCGATGTGCGTTGATGACCCTACAGATTACGGGAGGGTGGTCAGGGACTCGAAGGGGAACGTCGCCGCCATAGTAGAGCACTGCGATGCGACGGAGGAGATACGCGCTATTCGCGAGGTCAATACCGGCGTTTTTTGTTTTGACAGTAGGACACTTTTCAACGCGCTTCCGCGTATATCAACAGATAACAAACAGGGCGAGTATTACTTGACAGACGTAATTGCGATTATGATCTCCCAAGGGCTGTCCGTGAGAGCGGTTGCCCTTAAGGATGCATCAGAGGGACTGGGAATCAATTCCCGCGTCGAGCTTTCCAAAGCCGAGCAGATCATGGGCGATCGCAAGCGACGCGAGGTGATGGAATCAGGGGTTACTCTGATCGATCCGGCAACCACGTTCATCGATGCAAGTGTGGAGATAGGGTCCGACACGGTCATTATGCCATTTACAATCATAGCCGGGAACAGCAAGATTGGGGGATCGTGCAATATCGGCCCGTATGTTTACATTCGCGATTCAGAAGTGGGCAGCGGGTGCAATATTGGCCCATTTTCCTATCTGCGCCCGGGCACATCACTTGCCGACCGCGTCAAGGTGGGCGACTTTGTTGAGGTGAAGAAGAGCACAGTAGGCGAGGGAAGCAAGATCCCTCACCTTAGTTATATAGGAGACACGGTCATGGGCTCCCACGTAAACATAGGGGCTGGGACAATTACATGCAACTACGACGGAGAAACCAAACACACTACGATCATAGAGGACGGCGCTTTTGTGGGGGCGAACTCTAATCTGGTTGCTCCGGTAAAGGTTGGCTCGGACGCATACATTGCGACCGGGTCCACAGTTACTTCCCATGTTCCAGCAGGGGCTCTGGCCATAGCGCGAGCGAGGCAGGAGAACAAGGACGGATGGGTCGCAAAGCGAAGGGCGGCTCGATTATCCAAGGAGGAGAAGTAGCTATGGACTCATGTCATCGAAAGTTGAAGATCTTCGCGTGCAATTCCAACCCTGAGCTATCGAAGGCGATAGCTGCCAATCTCGAAACAGACATTGTCAAAGCTGAAGTGGGCAGGTTTAGTGACGGTGAAATCAGTGTACAAATATTCGAGAGCATAAGAGGCGCAGACGTCTTTGTCATACAGTCTTTGTGTGCTCCCGTTCACGACAACATCATGGAACTTCTCATCGTCATCGATGCGCTAAAGCGCGCATCTGCCAGGTCTATCACTGCTGTTGTCCCGTATTACGGCTATGCCAGGCAGGACAGGAAATCTCAGCCCAGAGAGCCCATTACATCGAAACTGCTGGCCAACTTGATCACTGCTGCAGGGGCTTCCCGGGTTCTCACTATCGACTTGCATGCGCCCCAAATCCAGGGATTCTTCGATATACCTGTCGACCATCTCAAGGCAGCCCCTATCCTCGCGCAGCATCTGGAATCGAGGGGCTTGAAGGGTTGCGTGATCGTATCTCCCGATGTGGGCGGGGTAACTCGCGCCAGGGGAATTGCTGAGCACCTTGACAGCACGTTGGCCATTGTGGACAAGCGTCGCCCGCGGCCTAACGTGTCGGAGGTTATGAACATAATCGGCGATGTTCGCGGCAAGCCGGCGGTGATCGTCGATGACCTCGTTGATACTGCGGGCACCCTTTGTCAGGCGGCGGACGCACTTATCGAGGCGGGGGCGACTGAAGTAAGGGCATGTTGCACCCATGGAGTGCTTTCGGGGCCGGCAATTGAGCGGCTTGCCAATTCGCAGATTTCGGAACTGGTTATTACCGATACTATTCCCTTGAGCAAAGAGAAACAGATCGACAAGATATCGATTCTATCGGTGGCCCCGCTTTTTGCGGAGGCGATCAGGAGAATCTATCTTGAGCTGTCGGTAAGCATACTATTTGATTAGTCTTTTACAGCGGGTAGTGACATGTTCATTATAGCAGGCCTTGGAAACCCTGGAACCCAATATGAGTGCTCCAGGCATAACATTGGCTTCATGGTTGCCGACCGTCTCGCATTGGAGCTCGGCGCCGGCAAGTTCCGGCGGGCTCCGCATTGTCTCAGTCTTGTTGCAAAGGGAACGATTGCAGGGGCGGATACGCTAATCGTGAAGCCGCAGACCTACATGAACAACAGCGGAATCGCCGTAGCAAGAGCGACCCGGCAGTACGGCGCAGGCCCGGAGTCGCTTATTGTTGTGTACGATGACATGGATCTCGAGGTGGGGCGCATACGAATTCGGGCAAAGGGGAGTGCTGGCGGCCACAAGGGTATGGGCTCTATTATAGAACATATGGGCACTGAGAATATTGCCCGTGTGCGCGTGGGTATAGGAAGGCCTCCCCCATGGGAGGATTCGGTCCATCACGTGCTTGGCACATTTGCCCGCGATGAACTTCCTATCATATCGGATGCTGTTATAAACGCCGTTTCTGCCATACTATGTATTGTAGAGGACGGCATCGAGACCGCGCAGACCCGCTTCAATTGAGCTGGGTCTTGCGGTGTTTGTAATGCGTCATCTTTCCCGGGGGGTATGGGGTTGACAGGAATAGTCGACCTCCTGCTCGACTCTACCGCTTTCACGGAAGCTTTGAGAAGAGTTGAGCGGGGATCGCGCGCTACACATATTGTCGGCCTTTCGGGTTCGCAGAAGTCCCTATTCATATCGGGGCTGTTTTGTCATGCCCGGAGGACGGTTTTCGTCGTTACCGCGACACAGCATGACGCGGAAAGCTTGTCGGGGGATATTGCGACTATGATCGGTTCCGATCGGGTCTTTGTCTTCCCAGCGGTAGATGTGATGCCTTATGAGGAGACGCCGATGAGCGCTGACCTTTCTGCGGCTCGTGCCAAGGCCATGGCTGCTCTGGCCAGAGGCGAAAAGTGCGTGGTCTTGGCGCCGGCGCGTGCTCTCGGGAGAAGGATGGTTCCCGTGGAGATTTTCCGGGGCGCCATGTTCGATATCAGGGTCGGCCAACGCTGCGACCTCGATGGCCTGGTATACATGTTGGCTGCGAGCGGCTACGAGATTTTGGGCAAGGTTGACGGCCGTGGGCAAGCCAGTGTGCGAGGGGGCATAGTCGATGTCTTTCCCAATGATGCGGACCGGCCTGTGCGGATAGAGTTCTTTGGCGACGAGATAGAGTCCATAAGGGTATTTGACCCTGACACTCAACTCTCACAGGAGATGTTGGATGAGGCGACTATCACTCCCGCGCGGGAGTTCATGTATGACCGGGAACGTCTGGAACGTGCGCGCATGTCCATCCGGGAAGAGCTTGATCGGGTGGGCGCTGGTGCCGCGGGCAAGGGCCGGTCGGTCTCGGCAGACAGTGCGCAGGCGCCGTCGATGCTGTCTCCTTCAAGCATGGTGATGGCTCATACAAGAAATCAGCTGCGTGAAAGGGTTATGCATCATCTCGAGCGCTTCGAAACAGGGGCCTACTTCGACAATGACGAGCAGTATCTCCCGTTTTTCTACTCGGAACGGGTGATGGTGGCGGACTGGGCCGAGGACGCCCTGTTTGTCTTGGATGAACCGGTCCGGCTAAAAGAAGCTTTAGATGGCTACGAGTCGGACATACGGGAGACATATGCTACGCTCCTCGAAGCCGACATGGTTCTTCCATCGCAGGCAGACTCGTATATGAATGCCGCTGAAATCATCGATGCCATCAAGCGTCGACAGATAGTGTCCATGTCTTTGCTCGCTAGGGCGCCGGAGGGCAGCTGTGGAGCCGGCCCTGGCGGCGCTTTGGCAGGTTACGGGGATCATATAATTGCCCAGACGAAACAGGCGGAGATATTTGCAGGCCGCATCGACGATTTTATTCACGAGATCAAGAACTTCCGGAAACGAGGATACAGGGTAGTCTGTATGGCCTCGACGGAAGAGAGATGCAACAGGCTGGCTGAACTTCTCGAGGGCAAAGGAATCTCGCCGATTTGCGCTTCGACCCTTGATGTTGTCCCGGAGGCGGGCACGGCAAGTGTAGTCCGGGGCGAGTTGTCTTCGGGGTTTAAGTGTCCCGATATCAAGCTTTTGGTTCTTACAGAAGCCGAGATATATGGCCGGCAGAAGAAGAGGCGGCGGTTCGCCGATGTCGAGGAAGGCGCGCGGATCGCCAGTTACACGGATCTGTCGCCCGGGGACTACGTAGTCCATGTCAACCACGGAGTGGGGAAGTATGGTGGGGTTCAGACGTTGGAGGCGGCAGGGGTCCAACGCGATTATCTGCTGGTCCAGTATGCCGGGGAAGACAAGGTGTATGTCCCCACTGATCAGATTGCCCTTCTGCAGAAATACATAGGAATGGAAGATTCGCCCCCCCGCCTGAATAGACTTGGAGGGACGGAATGGACGCGCACCAAGGCGAAGGCGCGGGAGTCAGTCCAGGACATGGCCGAGGACCTTCTTCGACTTTACGCAGCCAGGGAATCCGTGAAGGGCTACGCATTTTCGCCAGACACCGTATGGCAGCAGGAGTTTGAGGATCTTTTCCCTTACGAGGAGACTCCTGACCAGTGGCGCGCAATAGTTGATGTGAAAAGGGACATGGAAAAGCCCATGCCAATGGACAGACTGCTCTGCGGGGATGTGGGATTTGGCAAGACCGAGGTGGCGCTGAGGGCTGCGTTCAAGGCCGCGGTAGACGGCAAACAGGTCGCGGTACTCGTGCCTACAACGATCCTTGCGCAGCAGCACTATAATACGTTTTCCGAGAGATTCCACGGGTTCCCCATGAAGGTGGCAATCCTATCGAGGTTTCAATCGGAAGCGGAACAAAAACAGGTTATTCGAGGTCTAAAGATGGGATCTGTTGATGTTGTTATCGGAACCCATCGCCTGCTTTCGCAGGACGTGAAGTTCCGCGATCTCGGCCTCGTGGTGGTCGACGAGGAACAGAGGTTTGGCGTGGCTCAGAAGGAACGTCTGAAGGAGCTCCGCAAGGAAGTAGATGTTCTCACGCTCACGGCAACGCCCATTCCTAGGACTCTCCATATGGCGATGACAGGGGTTCGAGACATGAGCCTGATGGAGACTCCGCCCGAAAACAGGTTCCCCATAAGGACTTACGTAGTGGAGAAAAATGACAGCCTTGTGAGGGAGGTCATTTTGAGGGAGATCGACCGAAACGGGCAGGTCTATTTCGTCCACAATAGGGTGCACGACATAGAAGAAGTGGCCGGAAGGCTGAGGCGGCTTGTACCCGAAGCATCCATCGGCGTTGCCCACGG
>DUWJ01000038.1 GCA_012842765.1 Bacillota bacterium
AAATCTACCCTGGTGCAGCATTTTAACGGCCTCCTTAAGCCTGATTCAGGGCGCGTGCTCGTGGATGGCCAGGATATCTGGGGCAAAGGTGTTGCGCTGCGGGATATTAGAAGAAAAGTAGGCTTGGTTTTTCAGTATCCCGAGCACCAGCTCTTCGAGGAGACCGTTGCTTTAGATATCGCGTTTGCCCCGAAAAACCTAGGATTGTCCGATGCTCAGGTCGATGATGCCGTTCGGGAGGCCATGCGCATTGTCGACCTTGACTATGAAGAGTTCGCTGACAGATCTCCTTTTGAGCTATCCGGCGGGCAGAAGAGGCGTGTGGCCATAGCCGGCGTGATCGCGATGTGTCCGAAGGTGTTAATCCTCGACGAGCCCACCGCCGGCATGGATCCGCGTGGCAGGGAGGATGTTCTCGGAGAGATCCAGGCGCTTCACGAAAAGCATGGATACACCATAGTCCTCGTCTCCCATAGCATGGAGGATGTTGCAAGATTCGCAAAGAGGCTCGTGGTCATGGAAGCCGGCAAGGTAGTCATGGACGGTGATCCCCGCGAGGTATTCAGGCACCGTCAGGAGCTGATCGACATAGGCTTGGGGGTTCCTCAGATCACTGACCTCATGGCCGAGCTAGCCAGGCGGGGATATGGATTCTCGACTGGTGCAATCACGGTTGAGGAAGCGCGTGAGATTCTGTTGCCGCCGCTTCTTGCGGCGTCTATCGAGTCGACTGGATCTGCAGGCCCGGACCCATCTGAAGGAAGGTGTGGGCATGGACTTCGCTAATGCGGCAGTTGGACAGTATATGCCAGGGGATTCCTTCATGCACAGGCTGGATCCGCGGACAAAGATGTTGACTTCGCTCGGTGTTGTGATTGGTCTGTTCGTTGTGAGCGAGCCGTGGGCCTACGCGTTGCTCGCACTTCCTATAATGCTGGGAATCATGGTTTCGCAGGTCCCTCTTAAGCTGATAACCCGCAGCTTGCGACCGCTTACGTTTATCATGGTGCTTACTTTTGCCTTGCACCTGTTCATGGATCCAGGCGAGGCGATCTTTAGCATCGGGAGGATTACAGCAACATATGAAGGGCTTCGGCTGGGGTTGATCACGGTTGTAAGGCTGGCGTTATTGATCATGGCAACTTCGATTGTGACGCTGACCACATCGCCGATTGCCTTGACAGATGGGCTGGAGCGTCTTCTGAAGCCTTTTGCGCGTCTCGGATTGCCCGCGCACGAGCTGGCAATGATGATGACTATCGCATTGCGCTTCATACCAACATTGCTGGAAGAGACCGACAAGATAATGAAGGCGCAGATGGCGAGGGGGGCCGACTTCGAATCGGGCAACATTGCGAAGAGGGCGAGGGCGATGGTGCCCATACTTGTGCCACTCTTCGTGAGCGCTTTTCGCAGAGCTGACGAGTTGGCGGTGGCTATGGAAGCCAGGTGCTATAGGGGCGGCGAAGGGCGGACCCGCTTGCGCGAATTGGCTTTCAGTGGAGCTGACGTGGCCGTGCTGGTAGTTGTCGGCGCGTACACGGTGGCTGTGGCGGTGGCATTGTGAGATGCGCAATATCGGTCTTGTAATGGAGTATGTGGGCACTGGGTATCAGGGATTTCAAGTTCAACCTGCATTTGGGCGAGGGGGCGAAAGCCGGAAAGGACTCGAAGGACGTGGAGGGCGGCTGATTCGCACCGTGCAGGGCGAAGTGGAGCGGGCAATACATCGGCTCACAGGCGAGAGTGTGCGGATAGTTGGGGCGGGCCGAACAGACGCAGGAGTCCATGCCCTAGGGCAGGTAGCAAACTTCAAAACCGAATCAAGAATCCCTGCTGATAGGTTTGGCGCAGCGCTCAACAGTGTGTTGCCTGAGGATATTCGGATCATAAGATCCTTCGAGGCTCCAGAAGATTTCAACGCGCGTTATGATGCGGAATGGAAGATTTACAGGTACTTGATTGTGCCGGAAGCGGCGAGGGTTCCGGCAGCGCGCAGCGGTGGCGCCTTGCTCTCGAAAAGGGCATTGCTTACGAGGAATCCGCTGACTGATGAGGCGGTGCAGGC
>DUWJ01000317.1 GCA_012842765.1 Bacillota bacterium
TATGCTGCAACGGAATCTCATCTATACTGCGGTCACCAGAGCGAAGGAAGCTGTGGTTATGATAGGAACCAAGAGGGCGCTTGCAATCGGCATAAAGAATGCATCCCTGCTAAAAAGAAGGACAATGCTGGCTGAGAGACTCAGAGATCTGGCAGAGTCAACAGTATGAGAAGGAGACATGCTAGCAACAGATGGTGTTAGCCAGGATGATTTTGCCGCTTAATGGAGGAAAATGGTGGCCCATGCAGAAGCTAAATGGCATCATGACCTCCAGAGGTGGGCCGACGCCATGTTCCATTCCTACCTGATATTCTCCGAGCCCAAGGTTTGGGCTGGATTCGGGCGTTCGCCCGAGTTCGAATGGATGTTCTTGAACACGCGATCCCCGACCGACCTAGTAGTTCTCACGCCTCCCCTGCCTGTAGCCATTGCAGAGCTTGTGGCGCGCGAGCTGAATGCATCGATTCCCATTGATGCCCCGCCCGAGCGGGCATTGAAACGTGGGCGCCGCATAGCCAAGTCTGTTCTATCAGCTGTCGGATACGGCGGTCGGTCTCGTCTTCCGCGGCCGATGCTCCTGTCGGCGTCTTCATTTGATTCGTCTGTTCATGGATTAGACTTGCCGCCGTCTGATGTCTTGAAGGCATGCATAGACGAACTGGGAGGCCGTGCGCTTTTAGACGAGGAGGCCAAACGGGCTCTGGCTGATGCAGGTCTGTGCGGTCTGGACCGTGCGGACCATCTGCTGGGTGCCATGGTTTTGGACGGCAATGCCACAATCCTCCCAGGAGTGGGCATAACCAGCATCGGCGGCTTCAAATGCAACAGATGCGGTTCCAGAGGGCCTTTTCTTCAACTTCCATGTGCCAGATGCGGCAGAGACATTTGTGCAGTCTGTTCGGAGTGCAGGAATATGGGAATTGTTAGAGAGTGTACGCCTATCTATCTTGTCAACCCGCCTTACGTTGGCACCTCAATCATCGGGTCAGTTGCCGACAAGGCGAATATGGTAATGCCGCACGCGCTTACTCCTGCTCAGGTAGATGCTGCTCGGGCCCTTGTGGAATGGTACGAGACGGACGAATCCCCTGAGGCTATTGTGTGGGCAGTATGTGGCGCAGGAAAAACCGAAGTCTCGTACGGCCTAATCGCTGCTGCCCTGCAGGCAGGCAAGCGTGTGGCATACGCGGCGCCGCGCAGAGACGTAGTGGCAGAGCTGTCTCCGCGCATACAGTCGGCCTTTCCAGCGGCTCGGTGCGGCGTCTTCTATGGAGGCTCTTCAGAACGGTATTTCGGAGCCGACATAACTCTTCTCACCACCCACCAGGCGATGCGATTTTACGGAGTTTTCGACCTAGTGATAATAGATGAAGCGGATGCGTTCCCATATTACGGCTCTGAAGCGCTTGCCGCTTCGGTCGACAGGTCATTGGCCTTTGGCGGACGTACGGTGGTGCTCACGGCCACGCCGTCTTTAGGGCACATAGCCAGAATAAAGGCGGGTACTCTGCCCTGTTTCAAGATATCGGCGCGTCATCATGGTCATCCTTTGCCAATGCCTGTGGTGATCGAGATGGGGGACAAGCCCCAGGAACCTGTCGTTGCCGAACTTGCTACAGCTAGTCTCGAACGAGGATGCCCGGTCTTGGTTTTCGTTCCCACACGCCATCGTGCCCCAGAAGTGGCGGAATATCTATCTCAAACTGTGCCAGATGCGAGGACAAAGTGGGTCCATTCAGGCGATGCAATGCGCGACAGCAAAAGGAGAATGTTGGCAGAAGGTGAATGTGAAGTTCTGGTCAGCACATCGGTGATGGAAAGGGGCATTACAGTAGACGGGGTCGATGTAATAGTGGCTGACGCGGATTGGGAGACTGTCTTCGACTGCAGGGCGCTTGTGCAGATGGCTGGGCGGGTAGGGAGGACGGCATCGAATCCGACAGGGAGTGTGTGGTTCACGTGCTCAAGGGAGAACAGGCAGATTCAGGCTGCGCGGGAGATGATTGACGAAATGAACCGGGATGCGGCGTCCCGGGGCTTTTTAAATGCTGGGAGTGAGGTATGAAGCATGATTCAGCTGTCACGCTTTCGGGATTTTGTGGACACAGTGCTGTTCGGA
>DUWJ01000039.1 GCA_012842765.1 Bacillota bacterium
ACATGGCTTTCGAAAGGAAGAAATCGAAAAGCAGGGGTATGTCTTCTCGGCGTTCTCTCAACGGCGGCAGAAGAATGTATATCACGTTCAGCCTGTAGTAGAGGTCTTGTCTGAAGTTGCCTTTGGCGACTTCATGTTGGAGGTTTTTGTTGGTTGCGCAGATTATCCTTACATCTACTTCAGTCATGTTCGCACCGCCTATGCGGGTTACCATCTTGTCCTGAAGGACTCTGTGAAGCGCAATTTGCTGTTCAAGGGGCATATCGCCGATTTCGTCCAGGAAGAGAGTGCCGCCTGACGCAAGTTCGAATTTGCCTGGCCGTCCGCCCCGGGCTGCGCCTGTGAAGGCGCCTTCCTCGTAACCGAATAGCTCGCTGCCTACCAGCTCGCGCGGAATGGCACCACAGTTTATGGGCACAAATGGGCCATTTGCCTGTCTGCTCTCGTTGTGAATGGCCTGGGCAAACATCTCCTTGCCTGTCCCGCTTTCGCCGCATATCAGCACATTACTGTCGCTTTCCGCTGCTATATGTCCCAACTTTATAGCGCGGCGGAGATTGCCGTCTCTGCCTATGATGTCGTCGAAGGTGAAGGTGGCGTACGAACGGCTGTACCTTCCCATGAGCTTGGCAATCCTCTTGGTTGGATTGAGGGATACGACGCCCCCTCTGATCTCGCCGTCTTCATCGTAGATGGCTTTTCCGCTCACCAAACATTGCACGCGCCCTTCTGGGGTCTCCACGCTCATTTCCACATCATCGAAGGCGGTGCCGTTTGAGATCATCTTCTCCAAATGGCTCGGTGCGCCTGTTGCCTCCATGAACGAGGTTGGGCGGGTAGTGCCGAGAATCCGATCTGCTACCGGATTGGTTCGCTGGATTATGCCTTCATTGTTGACAAGCACTATCCCATCTGAGGCTATCTGAAACATCTTGTTCAGGTTGTCATTTAGGACTGTGAGCTCCCGGACTTTGGCGTTGATCTTCATCTGTGCTTCAATTGCTTCAATCGCCGCCACTACCATTCCCAAAGTGTGGATGTGGGTTTTCGATGAAGGGCCGGACATCTGGAGTGCGCCAATGATCGATCCGTTGCTGTTGCGTATCGGTGCTGCAGAGCATGTCCATGGATGGAACTTCTCGCAATAGTGCTCTTCTCCTGATACCTGAACTGGCTTGGCGATGGCAAGGGCTGTGCCTATTCCATTGGTGCCCACGTGATGTTCTGCCCAGCTCGAGCCGGGCAGAAGGTTGACTAGCGCTCCTCGGCGAAGGGCGTTTTCGTCTCCCATGACCTCCATCACGCGCCCGAGTTCATCGGAGATGATCACGACGAAGCCTGAACCTGCAACGAATTCGTAAAGGCTGGACATGAACGGTCTGGCAACTTCAATCAGATCGGAGCGGTCCAATATGACATTTTCCAGCTGGGCCTGGCTGAGGACAATTTTGCCTACTGCATCCTTCGGGTCTATCCCAGCCTGTTGGGACCTGGTCCAGGAGGAGGCCACAACGGGCCTGAGTGCTTCAACTCTCACTGTCCCGGTATTGACCAGATCCTCCCACGCTTTCGCCACGACGTGGGGAATGTACTCGCTGGCCATTAGGGTGTCCCCCTTTCTGTCTTTGCGTCTCCGCATGCGCCCGCCAGGCGGGCGCTACACAAGAGGCGGCAAGATGCATGTCATGGCTCTCATTCCTATTGTTGCATATATGTCACCACTTTGTCACGTATACCACCATTTAAGTTACAG
>DUWJ01000318.1 GCA_012842765.1 Bacillota bacterium
ATGATTCTTCAGACTTACTACAAACCTCCATTCAGCAACCGTGGGGAACTTGACTGGGAGACCATTCATCAAGAGGCGCGCAGGCTGATAGAGGAGTTCGACGTGAGAACCCCGAGCGAAAAGGTGGCGGCGGGCTCTTTGTCAGGAGGAAACCAACAGAAAGTGATAGTTGCCAGAGAGCTTTCGCGACAGCCTGAGCTCATAGTAGCTGCCCAACCCACTCGTGGGCTTGATGTGGGCGCGATCGAATTCGTGCATAGGAAGCTGGTAGAGGCAAGAGACGACGGAAAGGCCGTTCTCCTCGTCTCGCTCGAGCTCGACGAAATCCTGGCCCTGGCCGACAGAATTGCAGTGATGTATGAAGGCGAAATAGTAGGGGTAGTTGATTCTGATACGGTAACAGAAGAAGAGCTTGGATTGATGATGGCAGGAGCGATGCGCGGCCCCAAGGCCGAGACGGCGGGAGGCGGAGGCAGATGAGCGTGGAGAGTAAACGGAAGGCGTGGTGGCGTCAGCTGATTGTCCCCATTATTGCGGTGGTCTTGGGACTCCTAATTGGGGCGATCTTCATGTTATTCACTGGCGCGAATCCTCTCGATGCGTATGGCGCACTGCTCAGCGGATGTTTCGGATCGGCAGTGAACATTTCGGAGACGGTTGTATATATTACGCCTCTCATATGCACTGGCCTGTCCATTGCAGTCGCATTTCGTGCCGGATTGTTCAACATCGGCGCAGAAGGCCAGATGATCGTGGGAATGTTGGCCTCGGCAATCATCGGCTACAAGCTGGCTGGTTTGCCCCGGATAATCCATCTTCCACTCACGATCTGTTTTGGAATGTTGGCGGGAGCGCTCTGGGCTGCAGTTCCAGGTTATCTCAAGGCTAAGTTCGGTGTACACGAGGTAGTGAACAGCATTATGATGAACTACATCGCGCTGTACCTATCCCACTACTTGGTAAATGGTCCGATAAAGGATCCGAATTTCGCGTCGCCGTATAGCCCTGAAATTGCGGACTCGGCTAAGCTGTGGAGATTCGTTGGCGGGCATGGATCGGAATTCAGGGTCAACTCCGGTATTCTCATTGCGATCGCTGCAGCCATTCTCATATATCGTCTGCTTTACAAGACGACGCGGGGGTATGAGATAAGGGCAGTGGGTCTCAATGCTGAAGCGGCGCGATATGCAGGCATTGACGTCCCTTCTGCTATGGCAAGGTCTATGCTGATTGCAGGTTCCATGGCCGGGCTGGCAGGTGCTATACAAGTGTGCGGAATTCAGTACAAGTTTCTTGACCTTTTTGCGTTTGAGGGCTTTGGATTTGATGGAATAGCTGTGGCATTGCTTGCGCAGGGCAATCCCTACGGCATTTTGGCGGCGGCTTCGCTCTTTGGCGTGCTCAACAGAGGCTCACAGATGATGCAACTGTTGGCCAGGGTTCCAAAGGAGACTGCAGGCATCATCCAGGCTTCAGTAGTTTTCCTGGTGGCCGCTGAAGGAATTGTCGAAGGTTGGCTCCCGGTTCGTCGGACGGCCGGCCTTGAGGCTGCCGGGAAGGAGGAGACGCAATAATATGGAATTCCTATATTTCGTGGCTGACGCGTTAGCTACTACGGTGTCCCTCGCGGCACCTCTGATACTCACGGCCATTGGTGGTGTGTTTTCAGAGAGGTCGGGTGTGGTCAACATAGGGCTGGAAGGCATGATGCTGATCGGTTCTTTCATGGGCGTTCTCTTCTCCCATCTTACCGGCAATGCCTGGATAGGGTTTTGGATGGGCGCTTTGTCTGGAGCCGCGGTGGCTGCTTTGCATGCATGGGTATGCATAAAGCACGGCGCAAACCAGACAGTATCGGGCGTGGCGATCAACATACTAGGGGCAGCTCTAACAGGCTACCTGTTGAGGGCCATATTCAACAGAGCAGGGCAGACCGAACCTGTTCCGGGCCTTGCGGCATGGACCATTCCCTTCTTGAAAGATGTTCCGATTCTCGGAGATATCTTCTACAGGAATATGCCTCCTGTATATATCGCCTTCATTGTCGTCATAGTCGCTCAGATAGTGCTTTTCAAAACTCCGCTGGGGCTCAGGATAAGGGCTTGCGGCGAACACCCGGAGGCCGCGGACACAGTAGGCGTGAACGTCGCTGGTATCAGATACTTGTGCGTGATACTCAGTGGATTCCTTGCAGGCATGGGAGGCGTCACGTTATCCCTTGGCCAACTCTCCCTCTTCAGGGAGGGAATGAGCGCGGGCAAGGGGTTCATAGCTTTGGCGGCGGTCATATTCGGCAGATGGACTCCTGTGGGAGCCATGTGGGCTTCGCTCCTGTTTGGTCTGGCAGACGGATTGCAGCTGACAGCACAGAACTGGGGATTTACTGCAATTCCGAGGGAGTTCTTGATCATGACGCCGTACATCGTTACTATGGCGGCATTGGCGGGCATCATCGGGCGGTCGGTTCCGCCGGCTGCAAGCGGGAAACCCTATGTCAGGCGTGGCGGGGGCGCCTGATCACTTTGCTAGGCGGTGGAGCGGGACACGGCTTGGACGCATCTTGAATGACAGGTGCCCAATACAGTACTGCTGTGGACATGTCGACGCCATTTACATGAGGCTGAGATGGCGCAGATGGTATTGAGAGGCGACCCCTCCCGTGACAGGGTCGCCTTTGTGTCGTTGAAATGGCATTGAAAATGGGCAAGCTTTCATTGGGAGTGGATCAGTGTCGGGATGCGATGGAACCTACGCTTCGGTTCGCAACATAGGTTGCCACATAGGTAGCTTACGGAGGGCGGGAGCGCGCCGACGGAGGATTTCTTGTGATTTGGTGGAATGATTAAGACTGTGGATATAAAGAACATGTCATTTGAGGAATGCAGAGGGTTTTTCGCGTCGCTCGGGGAGCCGGCCTACAGGGCGGACCAGGTTTTCGAGTGGCTTCATGGCAAGCGGACGGCGTCATACGATGAGATGACAAATCTCCCTGTCTCGCTCCGCAGAACGCTTGCGGAGGTCGCTCCCTTGCGTCCTCCAGAGGTCCTCGCCGTGCACTCCTCGCCCGGAGGTGCCACGAAATACCTGATAGGCCTGGCAGATGGCAATGCTGTTGAGACGGTCTTGATGGAGCATGACTACGGATTGAGCTTGTGCGTTTCGTCTCAGGTAGGCTGCGGTATGGGGTGTGCTTTTTGTGCTTCAGGCCTTGAGGGCCTCGTGAGGAACCTGACATGCGGCGAAATGATAGACCAGATATTGGCCGTGAGCAATGGCATCGCCAACGAAAGTCCCAACAGGCGCGTCAGTTCGGTCGTTATGATGGGAAGCGGAGAGCCCTTGGCCAATTACGATAACGTTCTCAAGTTTGTGCGACTTATCAACTGGAAGAGAGGCTACGGGATAGGCTACAGGCACATAACTATCTCGACATGCGGAATCGTGCCTGGCATACGCAGGCTTGCTCAAGAAGGGCTGCCTGTGACGCTTTCCGTATCACTCCATGCGCCGGATGATCACACACGGTCTGCATTGATGAAGATAAACCAGGTCTATCCAGTGGGGCAGCTGATCGAGGCATGTGTTGATTATGCGAATTCCACGGGAAGACGCGTGACGTACGAGTATTCTCTGATAGGCGGTGTTAATGATTCGAGGGACCATGCCCTGCGGCTGGCGCGCCTCTTGGGGGGCACTTTGTGCCATGTCAACCTCATACCACTCAATCCCGTGCCGGAGACGGGGTTCGCTCGTCCCTCTCAGGAGGCAGTCAATGTGTTCGCTTGCACACTTCGTTCCGCTGGGATCGAAACCACTATCAGGCGTGAGATGGGCGGCGATATAGACGCAGCCTGTGGCCAGCTGAGGCGGAGGTGGGCAGGGCGTCCAGGGGCGTCTGATCCGAGCAAAAGGCGAGATGAGGGGGGTAGAGATTGAATGGTCCGTGTGGCGCTGGCAATCCTTAGGCTTGCGTGCGTGGCCTCGCTCTACTTCTTTCTATATCACGTTTGTAGGGCTCTGGTCCTCGACGTTTCTTTTGATGCCGATTCGGATAATTTTGACGATGAAAAAATGTTGGAAGGCCAGTCTGCCGCTGTGCCCGATGCCGCTGGCGGCGATGATGCGTCTTGAGTTTGTCTATGCTAGCCTGGATGGGGTGAGGGACGTGATGGTTGGGTTTGCTACCGATATTGGTCTGGTGCGCGACCGCAACGAGGATGCATATCTTGCCGCGGATGGATGTTATGCCGTAGCCGACGGCATGGGCGGGCACAGGGCCGGAGAGGTGGCATCTGAGATTGCAATCGGGGTTGTTTCGGCGGAATGCGCCAATGTTGACCTTGGCAGTCTCGACATGGCTCAGTGCATTGAGAAGGCCAACCGCAGTGTGATTGAGGCTTCACGGCGCTGCGATGAACTGGAAGGCATGGGCACTACGTTGACGGTGGCTGCTTTTTGTGAGGGAACGCTCAGAGTAGGGCATGTGGGCGATTCCCGCGCGTACCTGATGCGCGGGGACGACATCATTCAGCTCACCGACGACCACTCTGTGGTGGGCGAACTGCTCAGATCTGGAATGCTCACGCCTGAAGAGGCAGAGTGTCATCCGCAACGCCATGCGATCACGAGGGCACTTGGCTTTTCTGAAAGCCTCGAAGTAGATATCGTCGAGAGGCAAGTTGAGCTGGGAGATGTAGTTTTGCTGTGCACAGATGGCCTTCACGATATCGTTGGGGATAATGAGATAGCTGAGACGATCAAGAGGTTCCATGACCCTAGGGAGGCATGCATGGAGCTTGTCAGATTAGCCCGTGCGCGCGGCGGGCATGACAACATAACTGTAGTCCTTGTCCGAGTCGAGGAATCGGATGTCTCATCGTCTTCGTCTTCTGCCCGCGCGTGTTCAGGGGGACTAGTGATATGATGGAGGACGGCAGTCTGCCAGCGAGTGCCCAAGGCACTGCGCGTCCCATAAGGGAGACGGAACGTTCGCTATTGGGGATAGTCATGCTCATGTCGCTGACGGCTGGATTCTCTTTGTCGCTTGCTAGGAATGGGACGCTGACCGGCGAGGAAGCAGCGCTCTGTTTCGTGTCATCAGCGCCATTTGCCATGACTCATCTGGTTTTTGTTGCTAAGGGTTTCGATGGCGATGAGTTAATACTGCCGCTTGCAGCTGCGGCGACAGTAATGGGTTATCCTGTGGTATACAGGCTCAGGCCTGACTTGGCAGTTCGGCAGCTTGCCTTCATATGGCTTGGATCGGCTGTTATGGCTGTTCTTGCTATTCTTCAGAATCAAAAAAAGCTGGAGGGCTGGGGAGTTCCGGCTTTGGGCGGGTCAATTGCTCTGCTGGTCCTCACTTTGATGGTAGGAGAGGAACGCGGAGGAGCTCGCTCATGGCTGTTCTTGGGCGATATGGGGTTTCAAACGTCTGAGCTTGCCAAGATCACATGTATATTGGCGGGTGCGGAAGGGTTGTCGAAGATGCACACTGCCGATTCCATGGCGACTGCCAGAGCGTCCGCAAGGGAGATATGGGAGTGTTCTCAGGCTAGAAGGGTGATAGTGATGTGGGCGGCTGTGATGTTGCTCACTGTGGCGCAGCGCGATGTGGGCACTGCCATGGTCATATACATTTCTTGTGTTGCAATGGCCTACGTGGCCACGGGAAACAGATTGTTGGTTCTAGTTTCGATTGGGATTGGGGCAGCTGCTGTGGCGGTGGCAGGGAGGGTCTTCCCACATGTTGGCGTCAGATTTTCCACGTGGCTGAACCCGTGGGCTGATGCAGCAGGTTCAGGTTATCAGGTAACGCAGTCGATCTATGCCCTGGCCAGTGGCGGGATACTTGGGCGGGGATACGGATGCGGGTCTCCTTGGTTGATCCCGGCTGCAGTTACCGACATGTTGTTCTCGGCATCTGCTGAGGAGATAGGGCTTGCTGGATCGATCGGCTTGATAGCGATATACTTTTTAATGGTAGGGCACGGTTATGCATGCGCTCAGCGGGCGGATTCAAGATACTCTGCACTGGTTGCGGTGGGTGCTGCCAACATGATAGCCGTGCAGACATTTGTCATTATCGGGGGGAATCTGGGTGTATTGCCCCTCACAGGCGTTACGCTTCCCTTGGCGAGTTACGGGGGGAGCTCCATGCTGACTAGCCTGGCCATCGTCGGAATTCTGCTCGGCTCTACGCGGCGCCTGCATTCCATTGATGGAGGCGCTTTGAGTTGAACAGGAGGATACGCAGGCTTGTCCAGGCGTGGATTGCGGGATGTGCCATTTTGGTGGTTGCGGCAACATATTATCAGGCAATAAGCGCCGATAAACTCTCCTCAAGTCAGGCTAATCCGCGGTTGGCCAACCTTGAGCGGGATGTGATTCGCGGACCGATTCTGGACCGTAACGGTGGTGTGATATGTGATTCGGTCGGCCCTGGGCTCTCGACGAGAGTATGGCGGGGGCCGGATTCGCTTGCGTCGCTTGTAGGCTATGTCAATCCCGTGCTGGGCAAGTCGGGGCTGGAGGCCGCATATGATGTTTGGCTTTCCGGCAGGCGTGGGCCATACGATGTGACAGGTCTGCTTGCGACCCTTGCCGGCCAGCCCGATCATGGTTGTGCGGTTCGGTTGACGATCGATGCCAATGTGCAGAAGGCGTGCGAGTCGGCATTGAGAGGGCGCAGAGGAGCTGCGATTGTGATCAATGCGGGGACTGGAGAGCTCCTCGCTGTTGCGAGCAGCCCGTGGTATTCTATGAAAGGGTTGGAGCTGTCGTGGGACAACATCGTTTCCCGGAATGATTCGCCTCTTGTTTGTCGCCCAATCAACGGGATGTACCCGCCTGGATCCACAATCAAGATGGCCATTGCAGCCATAGCCCTCGACAGCGGGGTAACCGACCCTAATGAGG
>DUWJ01000319.1 GCA_012842765.1 Bacillota bacterium
AGGAAGTCCCGGTCCAGGCATAAGCTCCCAAAAATCAGGCGAAGCGGAGGTATTAAGATTGAAGCGACTGGCGTCTGTTCTGTTCATCGTTTCCCTTTTGGTCTTGGGTTCGCTAGGCGCACTCGCGGCAGATGATCCTCTTCTTTTCAGCGGCAAGATTGTCACAGTTGACAAGTATGGCAATGTGCTAACCGACATAAGCGAAGAGGCTGTTGCAGCTTCGGGGGCTGAAGTAGGGGACATGGTCATCGTGAAGATAGGGGACAAAACACTTGTAGTTCCCTTTGTCACTATCTATGGGGATGTCGACCGGGGAACCCCCTTGATGAGAACGACAAATAACGCTATCCAGTTCGCCATAAACTACGGCAACTTTGCACAGACATACGGAGCTTCCGAGGGGACTGAAGTATCGGTCTATCTGAAGGAGAAAGGTGCTTACCTGTCTGAAATACAGATCCGCAGTCTCAAGAAACTTGAGAACCGCGACGAGTACGACAGTGACGAGGCCTTTGCCAACTTCAGAGAAGTCACGGCAGGGAATATCAAGCCAGGCATCTTGTACAGAGTCTCCCACCCGTCACTCGGCGACGAGCGTTCCTCATACGCAGCCAGGCTGGTGGAAGAGCACGGCATCAACACGGTGCTTAACCTGTCAGACACCCCAGAGGAATTCGAAGCGAACCTCGCGCACTCCGAGTACTATCGCCAGCTCAACGAGAAAGGAAACATCGTTGCAGTCGGTATGGGAGTGGACTTCGCGGCGAAAGAGTTCACCGAGAAGTTCAAGACGGTCCTTGAGTTCATGATCGACCACGATGGCCCGTACGCCGTCCACTGCGTGGAAGGGAAGGACAGGGCTGGATTGGTCATAGCGGTTCTCCAGGGCCTTGCCGGAGCGACGGTCGAAGAGATCGTCGAAGATTACATGGTCTCCTATGAGAACTACTACAGACTGGAGAAGGGCACCAGAGGGTATGAGCTAGTCTCCAAGATAATGTACGACCAGCTCCGTGAGATGAATGGCGGCGAAGCGGTCACCGATGCCAACCTCAAGGCCGTTGTAGTGAACTACCTCAAGAACATGGTGGGGTTGGATGACGATCAGATAGAGGCACTCGAAACGATACTGGTCGGCGAGGCATCGGCCCGGGCAGAAGTCGTCTTCTTGGCTGCTTAAAGCACTTCATGAATCCCGAACTCTAAGAAGTGGAGTTCTCTGTACATACTCGCGATTGAGTAGATTCCAGAATAGTCAATGCGGGAGCTGTCTGATCTATGGCAAGCCCATGGAGCCCGGCAGCTCCCGCTGTTATGCCAATGGCTTCAGGTTGTCCGGCGGCCGCCAGCCCTCGGGGCTATGGTACCTTTCGCCAAAAAGGCGGCTTGTCCTGAAGATGGCGTCATCGGATTCGGGTAGTTGCTTCGATGCCCCTTTGTAACTTTGTATCTCATCCCAATCCCCCAAGTTCAAACCGTATACCAGCAACTCCACGACGCCTGAACGAACGCTAGAGGGGAGAAAAGCAAAATAGTGGAAAAGCAGCGTTCTCCTGTCAGCTTCCAGCCGAAGCCCGAAGATGCTGATGATAACCTGATCGAAGTCGAGCCTGCGTACAGGAACGGGAGATAATGATAGTTCTCTTGCCGCTTTTATGACTTCGACGAAATGGTTGAGCAACCAACACCCAAGCAGCCAGAGAGCGTGATTATTCGACGCTCACCTTTGTATTGTCCACGATGTTTTGTGCGAACCCGTGGTAGCCGCGTTCAAATTCATCGACAAGCGCAGGAATGCCGCCCTCTCTCCATCTTTTAGCGAGGAACAACATGCCTGCCATGCACGCGTATTTGTCATAATAGCTGCCGCACACGGCATCAAGCAGATATTGCTGCTGCCTTGGCGGATCGGTTTCTGCCAGAGCTAGTTTCAGCCGCGCAATGCTTTTTTTGTATACATTCCTGAGGGTTTCAGACTCCCAATCCACTTTATCGATGGGCGTGTAATTATAGGAAACCAAATGGGCGAACCCCTCATTGAATGCCATTGCGTCTATGCACATGATATGATCAGCAGATTCCGAATCGGTTTCAATATCTGTGTAGATGGCACCGATACATACATGGCACAGTTCATGTGTGAGCAGGTTGCCGACTACATCAGATATGTTGTGCTTTCCCTCGTATCGCAGCCAGTTGGGAAGATC
>DUWJ01000040.1 GCA_012842765.1 Bacillota bacterium
ACTAGCTCCGCAAGGGTAGTAATTGCCATGTAAATTCCCTCCTAGGCCAATGACACCGGCGGCAGCGATATTGCTGTGTCCACACCAACGATGCGCGAGATCAACGCCCGTGCCTCGTCCGAAACCGGCTGGTCAACTTCGATAATCGCCAACGCCTTCGCGTGTTTTGCTTCACGAGACACGCGCATGGCAGCTATATTCACATCTTCAGTAGCCAACAAAGAGGTGATCTTCGCGATTATGCCAGGCTGATCTCTGTATGCGACGACAATAGCATGGCTTTCACCGGAAAAGTCAACCTCGAAATGGTCGATCTTGGTGATGAGGATACTACCTCCCCCGATAGATGAGCCTACTACCGAAGTGGTCGCGCCGAAAGGCCCAACCAGCTCCAGTTTGGCGGTGTTCGGATGGATATCCGGCGACGCTTCCGCGACCTCGAATTTCACATCCAGTCCGCTCTGAGCTGCCAGACGCCAGGCGTCCGGAATGCGCTCATCGTCCGGACTCATCCCCAGCAAGCCTGCAATGAGCGCCAAGTCAGTACCGTGGCCCCCGTATGTCGTAGCAAAGGAGCCGTACAGGGTTATCACAGCCCGGGAAGGTTGGCCGCCGATAATGGCGCGGGCTGCAAGTCCGATTCGAACCGCGCCTGCGGTGTGCGAAGAAGAGGGCCCAACCATCACGGGGCCGATTATGTTAAAGACAGTTCTCATGCGCTCGCCCTCCAAGTTGCCGACAGATGCCTGGCCCGAGCATCTTTAGCTCCACCGATATCTACATCCTCGAAACGATTGAACGCGAGGAGTGCTGGTGATAAGATTGTTCATACCAACCTCGATCGAACCAAATCTTCTGGAGACATATTCCCTTGTCCTCGGCCCAGCATGTGCACTGGCAAGTCTGACTTAATTATGTCAGCCTATCGCCTATAAGTCGAGAGGAGAATCTCCTTGGGAAATAGCAGAGAAGGTATTCTGAATGGCTTCGACCTGAAACTGATCGCTGCGGCCCTGATGGTGCTCGACCACGTACTCGAGTATTTCCCTAGCGCCCCAATATGGTTTGGCTATCTCGGGCGTATAGTTGCCCCAATATTCTTCTACCTGACTGTTGAAGGCTTTTTTCACACCAGAAGCAGGGTCAACTACATGGCCAGGCTGTTTCTGGGGGCAGCGGTGATGTATGTTGGCTCCCGCATTCTGACGCATTTCATGCCGACTCCAGTGGGGATCCCGAACAACATTTTTGTTTCGCTTGGGCTTGGCGTCGCTCTCATGAGCGCATTCGACTGGACCCGGGAGACGGGCAAGTACTGGACGGGAATTCCGATGATTATTGCGATCGCTGCCGTATCGCTGTCAACAGAAGCATCTTTATATGGCGTCGCAATGATCTCAGTATTCTACTTTTGCCGCAACAACACCAAGATGATGGCAATCATGTACATCGCAACCTCGCTCATGATCTCGTGGCCATCCCCAGCTTTGAACAAGACGCATATCCTGCTGTACGATTACCAATGGATGATGGTATTTGCAACTCCATTCTTTTTCCTCTACAACGGCAAACGAGGCCCCGGGGGCGAGGCGGCAAAGTGGTTCTTTTACATTTTCTATCCAGCACATCTATGGATAATATATGTGATTCAATATTTCACGTTCTGGGTATAAAGTCGATAACAGGCTAGAAGCTTTTTGGGCCAACCGCCGCAGATGCAGCGCGGGCCCAAAAAGCACCGATTACGTCCCCGCCTCCACACCTTCCGGTCCGTTCGACCATTCAATCCGGAAACAGGTTGAACAGGACCTCAGCCTGTCACCTCCAAGTCTCCTTGGAGGCCGCCTTCACCGTCGACCTCCCGGATCCTGAAGGAACCGCCTTTATCAATCCTGAGATGGGCTTGTATACGAGCGCGGTCAAAACCGAGTTGATCCCCGCTTTAAGCACGTTGAAGAGCACAATCCACCCGATCATGTCCACAACAACCTGTCTTGGCATCCCATAGAACATCGGAATCAGGAAGATGTTAGCCGGGATCATCGCGGCAACCATAGCCACCCCGCCGGCGAGCAATGCCAAGTAAGCGCCTCTCTTCGTCTTATTCCTGCTGTATATCATCGCAGAGACTGCTACTAAGGCGCCGGACGAGATAAGATGCATGAGGCCCCCAAACCATCCATCTGATGAGAGCAGCAAAGCCTGAAACACGCAGGCGACTGCGGTGCACACCAGTCCCGACACAGGCCCCAAAGCAAACCCGGCTACGAGGAGCGCCACATCAGCCGGTTCATAGATGAGGAATGGCGCAGGCGGAAAAGGAATCCTGAGCACTAGAAGCATCACAATGGAAAGAGCCGTAAGCACCCCCATTGTCGCTATGCGTCTGTACTGTGCGCGACTATTCTGACCCATGACGATACCCCCCGTGGAAAAATGTATCGAAAAAGCCCTTGGGTTGTGGCCCAGGGGCTTAAGGTCGACTCGCTTTTGCAAGACGCCGCCTTCTTTCATCCGGACTCTTACCGTCGGTCCTGGATTCTAACCAGGTCAGCCGCATTGCGGTTCGTGGACTCGCCTCTAGTACCTCGCATCTTTCGCCAGATGCGCCGAGAAGCTTCACCACCGGTCGGGAATTACACCCTGCCCTGAAGGCCACCGTATTCGCTTTTTCAATCAATATGATAGCACATGCCCGATAGATAGGCAATTGGAGTTAACCGAGCGTTAGAATGCTGTAGGCACCTGTCGAACTTGAAGACGGAAAAGGCCAAAGCAATCCGGTTTTCCACGCTTGAGGCCATCATTGGATTGCCGGCCAGGCGACATCTTAAAATACTCACCTGATGCCGAAGGAACATAGGCCCTGCTCGCTGCGGCCCCGAACAGGATGATCACCCGTATGCAGCCAAATATCATCCCTGGGGGCTATAAGCACCGCTCAGAAGTATCCTGTATAATAAGTACCGACCTTCTAATACACCTTTCACTTTGCAAGCATACAAATATCGGCCCAATTTGGCAGGAGCCTGCATTCTTGCCCAGGCAACAAGCGAGTCTCAGGAGGTGTTTACCTGTGTCGGGAGATGAAAAGCAACGCCCTCGCAAGCGTTGGCCCTGGATCGTTGCTATATTAGTGATCGCCGTCATCACTCTCATTGTCTCTTCTGGCAAGCACGACCGCGACGGAGTGTCGACGCGCTTGGCCGCAGCCGTAGCCGGCCAGGAAACTATTGCCGTATCAACTGGCGATGTTCATGAGTTCGTTTCGGCCGCCGGCCACCTCATGCCCATTGCCACAAAAACTCTCTCATTTGACATGCCGGGAAGGATCACGAGACTCAAAGTTGAAGAAGGTTCCCGTGTAACCGCGGGATCGGTCGTATGCGAGCTGGAGGCCAATAGTAGCGCCTCTCTGCCTGGCGACTACTTGCGTTCACTACAGGAGTGGGCTCCCACGCCCGACACCGACGCCGCGGAGAAGAAACTCGCCAGTATACGGGCACCCTTCGACGGAGTAGCGGTGTCAGTCAATGCGAGCGTGGGAAGCTACGTAACGGCAGGCCAACCCGTGATCACGGTGATCGACACATCCTCGCACGTAGTCGATATAGAGATAGATGAGATAGACCTCACTAGGGTTAGCCCAGGCATGGAAGCGACTATAACATTCGACGCCATCCCCGGGCTGAAGCT
>DUWJ01000041.1 GCA_012842765.1 Bacillota bacterium
GAGATGTCTCGATGAAGCAACTGGCATACTCAGGGAAGATGCGATCTAGAACCCGATAGCGCGTTGGCCTCCGAGGCCATGAAGGTCTCTTCAGTCTGGTTGAGACGTAGCAGGTTGGCGAGGATGAAGGGTCGATCTTGCTCTTTGATATGGCGTCAGAGTGGATGGGTTAATCACATGGACTCGGTATCCCTGTAGCGGCAGCCAGTAGGCGCCGCTAACGCGTTTGCGCTCAGCTTTGGGCTGCGTGTTCGGAATAGTCATCATTGACACAAGCTTCGTGCTGCTTCTTGGCGACGTCGATACCGGTCAAGTCAGTAGTAGACAACCTAGCTGTTTACTCGAGACATGTGGGTATACCGCATTCCCAACGTGCTCATTCGAAAATCCTTGTAGAGGCGGGGTAATACTCTATCGGGCTTCCTAGTCAATGAAACTACCAAGACACGTTGGCTTTCCGAAACATGACTCCTCTTTGGTTTTCAAGGATCATCTGGGGCCTGTACTAGGGAACTTCATTCTCTTCGTGTTTGAGTCGCGCGAGTCGGAGTAATACTACCTACTGCAAACATGGCGGGAAGCGGGCGGCCTGGGCGGGCGTTAGCCGGAGGCGAGCAGCCTTTCTGGTCTTGGGGAGCTTTGCGGGTGCAGGGAAATATGATGTAGTTTGGGAGGGCTGATAGATGGGCATCACAAGATGGGATCCATTCGATGATCTCGTCGCGCTTCGCGATGCGTTCGGTAGAGTGCTTGGGGATACGAGCCTGAGGACGGGCTTCTCAGGGATAGGCCGTTGGCGTCCTTCGGTGGACATGTACGAGACCAACGACAACGTCGTAGTCAGGGCGGATTTGCCCGGAGTCGATCGGGACGACCTCGAGGTGACCGTGACAGACAATACCCTGACAATCAAGGGGCAGTCCAGGCACGAGCATGAGATCGAATCGGGAAATGTCTTTCGGAGGGAGCGCGCCTATGGACAGTTCACGAGAACGCTTCCTATAGATGCCGGGATTCGGGCAGACGAGGCCAAGGCCAGCTTCAATCAGGGGGTTCTCGAGATAGTCATTCCAAAAACGGAAGAGTCGAGGGTGAGAACGCGAAGAATAGACATTAACTAGCAGCAACGCAATGCCGAACAGAGGCTACGGCTGCCCGGCCCGCCCGTATAATCCCCCCGGCAATCGCGATTGGAGCAAAGTGCCTCACCAAGTGGATAATGTAATGTTTTGCATGATTGTTGCTGCATATTAAAGGATGTATGAAGGAATCTTCAGAAACATGGATAATCCATATTATACGTGATTTCCAGGAGTTGCGTTCGGTGGGGGTGACTGTATTGACCAAGAACGTAATTGAGGCCATCGAGGAAAGACGCAGCGTGAGAGAATTCAAGCCGGACCCTATCCCCGACTCCATAATCGCCCGCATCCTCGAATGTGGACTTAAGGCGCCAAGCGCAGGGAATGTTCAACCTTGGCAGTTCTGGGTGGTCAGTCGGCCTAGTCTCAAGTCAGCTTTGGCCGAAGCCGCCTTCGGCCAAGAATCCGTGGAGCAAGCGCCTGTAGTCATAGTGGTTTTGGCCGAGCCTTCGCGGAGCGCTGCTAGGTTTGGTTACCGCGGGTCTAAGCTTTATTGCATACAAGATACTGCAGCTGCGGTACAGAACATGATGTTGGCGGCGACAGCTTATGGAATCGGGTCCTGCTGGGTAGGGGCTTTCGACGAGAAGATGGTGAGCAAGGCCCTTGGCCTGTCCGAGCGATTTCGGCCTATGGCATTGGTCCCCATGGGATATCCGGCAGAGGTATCGCAGCGCCGGCCGCGTTCCCTGAGGCCATTGGCTGAGACAGTCGTCACGGTTGAGTAAGACGCTGTCGAGCGAGCATCGCACGTTGAAGTGCCTGGATGCGCTCCTACTACGAGAGCTGTTTTTTGCGCAGAAGCGTGGGTTAACACGAAATGCATCTACGAGTTAGGACAAATCACGGTTTTGGCGCGGGTTAGCGTGGCCGATCAGGGCCTGGAGGGCTAACCTGCGCTTGGTTTTCGATGGGAGGAGTCGAGCATGGATCCACGATTGGAAGAACGCCATTTCCTTCGACCGTCAGTAGTTTATGCTAGGGGCCGAGTGCCGGTGGAAGCGGCTTTTGTCGCAAGGCCCAATAGATTTGTGGCTATCGTTCGTCTCAGCTGTGATGTTGAGCATGCCTACGGTCTCGATCGCGCTGGCGCCGAGATCACTGCCCACGTAGCCGATCCCGGTCGTCTTGAAGAACTACTCATGCCCGGGGCCAAGGTATATGTGTTGCCCGCTTTCCCTAAGGGAATGGATAAGATGGATTACTCACCGACTCTAGCAGGAGTGGGAAGGAAGACACTCTATGATCTTGTTTTGGTTGACTATGAAGGTATATTGGTATCCATAGATTCACGCGTGCCCAATGAGCTCGTGCACAGGGCTCTGCAGGCAGGCTTTTTTCCTGAACTTGCCGAGTACCACCAAATCGTGCGGGAATCGGCTTTCGGCAGCAGCAGGTTTGATTTCCATCTTTCGGCTCCGGGTCAGGTTATAGGGACCCAGGCTGCCATCTTGGACGAGAACATCTCTGATTGCTTTGTGGAAGTGAAATCTGTGACCCTTGTTGAGGATGGCTTGGCCAAATTCCCCGACGCACCCACAGCCAGAGGCGCGAGGCACATGAGGGAACTCGCCCAAGCGGTTTCCGCAGGCTTGAGAGGCGTCGTCATCTTCGTCATACAGCGCAACGACGCGTCGAACTTCACGCCCAATAGGGCCATGGACCCGAAGTTCGCTGGCGCCTTGAGCGATTCGGTGGAGGCCGGGGTTGAGGTTTGGGCATGGCGGTGCGACGTCGGTTTAGACAGGATCTCGCTTGACGCAGAAGTCCCTGTAAGCATCTGACATCGTCTCTGACAGCTCGCCATGGAAGTTCCCTCCATCCAACATATGTGGTTTGCTGCACAATACAGGCGTAATCAATAAACGTTACTGAGTAGTTAATATTAGGGACTATAGACTTGACAATATTGAATACATCATTTAGGATTGAAACGGTGGAATTGAAACTCATGTTATCCACTGCCTGGCGCAGATCCCAGGAATAAGATGCCTGAAGGCGCAGCATGGGCAGAGCAGTCGGAAGATGGGGGAGGTGGCTTGGTGTTGGACATTACACGCAATGCTCTCGCAGTGGAGTCTTTGACGAAGACGTTTCGCGACGGGGGTCGTGGGTCGGTTAAGGCCGTCGACAATGTCGCTTTTCAGGTCGAACAAGGCGAAGTCGTGGGCTTGCTCGGGCCGAACGGTGCGGGCAAGACGACCACGATCAAGTGCATCCTCGGGTTGATGCGTCCCGATTCCGGACACGTCACAGTGTTTGGCGAGGATGCACAGACGAATTATCCGCGGATACTTTCGAAGATGAGCGCGGTTCTTGAGGGGAGCCGGAACCTCTACTGGCGGCTGACGGTGTGGGAAAACATTCTCTTTTTCTCCGCGCTCCACGGGGTGGCATCCCCGGCAGACAAGAGATACTTCGACCACCTTCTGAAGCTCTTTTCATTGGAAGACAAGCGCAATGTAGAAGTGAGGAAACTGTCGCAGGGCATGAAACAGAAGACGAGCGTTGTGTGCGCCCTGGCGCGTCGCGCCCCGCTGGTCTTTCTGGACGAGCCCACTTTGGGGTTGGATGTCGAGACATCTTTGGAGCTGAGGAGCGTATTGCGGGAACTTTCTTGCGAAGAGGGCCGAACGTTCGTAGTAAGCAGCCACGACATGGCCGTGATCCAGGATGTCTGCCAGCGCGTAATCATAATGTCCGAGGGCCGCATAGTTGTGGACGATAATGTGAGCCACCTCATGGACCTCTTCCGGACGAGGTGTTATCGGATCGTTCTTCGCGGACCTGCACCCGAGGGGCTGGAGAAAAGGCTCGTACACGAGTTTGTTGGTTCGTCTGTGGCTGAGGGGGAGCAAGGCGCCGAAATCAAGGTGAACTTGTCTGAAGATGAGGATATCTACCGCCTGATGGACATCTTGCGCGGCGTTGACGGAGTCATAGACGAGATCTCTCACGAAGAGATCGACATGGAAAAGGTGTATCTCGAGGTCGTCAGGAAGGAGCGGTCGTTTCAATGAACCTAGGCACTGTTTTTGGTGCTGTCTTCAGGCGGGAGTTGACGATGATCAGGAGGTATATGGTCAACTCCATATCAAGCTTAGTGTCGGTATACCTTGTCTTCATCTTGATGTTCATGGGCTTTCAAAGCATGTCCAATTACGTTAAGACCGGGGCACTGGAAGGCTCCCTTGAAGGCACTATCGTCGGGTTTTTCGTGTGGACGTTTACGATATATGCCTTCTCCGACCTGTCGTGGAGCCTCATAAGCGAGGCCCAGGCGGGCACCTTGGAACAGCTGTATCTGGCGCCATGCGGGTTCAAATGGGTGGGGGCCTGCACGGTCATATCCAATTTCATCTTCAGCCTCGTTCCGATAATGGTTCTCCTGTTTGCAATGATGGCCACTACTGGCAAATGGCTCAACCTCGACTTTGTCAGCCTCATCCCACTGTTGCTCATTACGTTGCTGGGCGCATACGGGTTCGGCTTTGCCCTGGGCGGCCTGGCCCTGGTGTTCAAAAGGATACAGGCGTTCTTCCAGATCATGCAGTTTGTATTCATTGGCTTTCTGATAGTCCCGACACGCCTGGCGTGGGCTAAGTTCCTGCCGCTCGCTGTGGGAAATGATCTGATAAGCACAGTGATGGTCGACGGCGCCCGCCTATGGGAGCTTCCATTGAACGACATTCTGACCGCCACTGCAGTGGGCGCGGCATATCTTGCCATCGGAATCGTGATATTCTCGTGTTGTGAGAACGTCGCCAAGAGCCGTGGCCTTCTCGGTCATTATTGATCTTTCGGCGATCGATTGCCGGATCGAGGGCATTATCTCTCCTGATATTGGCAAGGAGGGCAAGCGTGCGGGGAATCGAAGATGTCTGCGCTGTCCAGAGACTCTGCAAGATTTATCGTGGATCTCGGGCGGCAGCCAACTCCCATATCAACCTGCGAGTGTTGAAAGGCTAAATCCTGGGCGTTTTCGGCCTAACGGGGCGTGCTCCGCCCCGTCAGCGGCTCTACATATCTTGGGCAATGAAAACCCTCAAATAGCGCCTATGATTGTATGGGGTTTTTGCAGGAGCAAATGCTTGACGATCATTCGGGTCACTCGTGATGTTGTCGAGGCCGACAAAGTCGATCATCTTCACGAGGCAAACATGGCATGAAAGCGGGTCTTGTGCCTTGTGGACAGCTGAATGACGGGGCAAGTGGAAGCGGCAAGAAGCGTCAATGGTGTTGCATCGACGCTTCTTGCCGCAATACTTGATCGGTGGGTTTGCAGGCTCAGGCGATGGTCTTTAGGACACACTGCGCCTAACGGTCGAAGTAAGGGTTTTTTCCGGATGCCGAAAGGGGCACTCCGCAGGCTACGTCTGCGTCTACGAGGCCCATCTTGCGGGCTACAACCCCGATCCGGTACATGATCCTGTTGTCTACATTATGTATTGACGCTGTTTTCGCAGCTGATCCCAGCGCAATCCCGAGGTCAACTAGGCGCCATGCGCAGATCGGTCCGGCAAACTCTCGACCCTCAGCGAGATCGGGCAGGTCTGCGCAGGCAGAATAGCCACATGCGCCGCAATTGAGGCCACAGGGGGCTGCATCTTTTAAGCCTACAAGGAGCAGCGCCCCGGCTGCAGCAACGCCACGGGCGTCCCTGTCATAGTTTTTCTTGCCGGTCTCTTGGCCGTAGAGTTCCATCTGCTCTGCCAGGCTTTTCAGATCATCGCCTGCCACTACCTTGGTGACCACGAAATCCTTCCCGACCGCCTTGGGCGCGGTTCGCGCCGAAATCTCCATCAGTTGGGCCACAAGCTCAAGCGCATCTTCCATATTCCTCTTCGCGCTCCCGGGCCGTGCGGGCCCGGGCTGGCGCCCTGCCTCCTTTCAGATGGTATGCTGTAGACATAGTACTTGGCCAATAGGCAAATTCCTCTTAGAAGGGGACGATGGCACGGATTAGCAGCTACTTGCGGCTTCCAGGCTTCACCGGCTCCGATCCCCCGCGGCAGAGCGGACAATCGGCGGCGTCCCAAGAGACGACTTCCATGGTGATGACCGCGCGCTGCTTCACGCCAAAGTCGATTGCGCCGTTGCTCCTGTCCACCAAAACCCCCACGCCTGCTACGATTCCGCCGGACTTTTCTACCAGGCTCATCACTTCCCTTACTGAGCTTCCGGTGGTTGTGACGTCTTCTACGACGAGTACTCGTTGGCATGGGGTGATGGAAAATCCCCGACGGAGGGCCATCGTGCCCGAACTGTCGCGCTCTGCGAAGATTGCGGGCACACCCAGTTGTCGTCCGGTTTCGTAGGCGACGATGATGCCGCCCATAGCCGGGCCTATAACGAGGTCGATCTGGTCATCCGCGAAATCCTCTGCCAGCCAGCGTGCCAACTTTTCAGTGTATTGCGGGAATTTGAGGACCTGAGCGCACTGCATGTATCTATCACTGTGCCTTCCGGAGGTGAGCAGGAAATGACCATCGAGAAGAGCTCCGGATTCGGTGAAGATCTCCAGGGCCTCCTTCAGATGGTCGTTGCAGCCAGGTTCATTGCCCATATGCCAAACACCTCTCTTTTTCGGCCTTAGCTTCGGCAATCTCCATCACTATTCTCCTTGCAGCTTCAAGTCTGTTTTCGGCTCGGGTGATGGGGCGTCCCACAACTATGTAATCGGCGCCGAGGGCGATGGCTTTCGCTGGAGTAGTTATTCTGCGTTGGTCGTCTGTGGCCAGACCTGCGCTCCAAGATGGACGAATTCCGGGGGTGACGATCTTGATTTCGGGTCCGCACGCTTTCCGCACGGCGACTATCTCCCGGGGTGAACAGACTACGCCGCCTGCGCCGCATTCCTGCGCCAGTTTGGCCCAGGATGCAGCCACTTCCTCGACGGAGGCATCGTGTATTAACATCTCTTTATCGAGTTGTTCCTGACCGATGCTGGTAAGCACCGTCACAGCGAGGATGAGCGGCTCATCCGCTCCGCAAGCGGCACTTTCGTCCTTCACAGCTTCGGCCAAGGCTTTTAGCATGTGGGTTCCGCCTGCCGCATGGACAGTGAACATGGCGCATCCGAGCCTCGCCATGATTCTGCCTGCAGCCGCAACCGTGTTGGGGATGTCGTGAAACTTGAGGTCTACGAACACCTGTCCGCCCAGCTTTTGGATACTCCTGACTACATCAGGGCCTTCGCTGTTGAAAAGCTGCATCCCGATTTTAAAGGCGCCGGCTTCACCAGCGAGCTCGTGCGCTATTGCCAAAGCTTCTTTTTTGGTGTCGACGTCGAGGGCTACGATGAGGGCGTCCTTAGGTTCCATATCGCACGCTCCTTTTGCGGCGGCGTCTTTACATCTCATTTGAGAGCCGCCCCGATAATCTGGTCAATGCTTTCGAGATCGTGGGAGATCAGATAATCCCTAACTCCTTCAATGACTTCCATGGCAAGTGTGGGGCGGATGAAGGTTCCCGTCCCGATCGATACTGCCGTTGCACCCGCCATGTGAAACTCCAGGGCGTCCTTGGCCGAGATGATACCGCCCCCGCCCAGAATGGGAATGTCGACCTCCCTTGCGACCTGGTATATCATGCGAAGAGCTACTGGCTTTATGGCGGGTCCTGAAAGCCCGCCGAAGACGTTCCCCAATACGGGACACCTGTTTTCCACGTCAATCGCCATGCCCGCAAGCGTGTTTATCATCGATATGGCGTCAGCGCCCGCATCCTGGCAGGCTGAGGCTATGGCGACGATATCGGCGACGTTGGGAGAGAGTTTCGGGATTACCGGAAGTGATGTAACGCTACGGACCGCGCTCACTACTTCCCGGGCTGCGCCGGGGTCAGC
>DUWJ01000320.1 GCA_012842765.1 Bacillota bacterium
GTACACACCATAAGTCATCATCTTAAACGCTTCTTCAACAGCGTTCCCGCCCACCATTCTCTCCTCCTAGCTATCCGCCCCAGCGGATGCTGCTAGACGCTTAATTCTAGACGCGAGCTTCATTAACCTTCTAGCTTACTTCGCACAGCGTAGCATCGTTAGTACACAAACATCAAAGTAACCATGATCGCAGCATCTCTCCTTGCCACCGGGTGATACCTCCGGGGTGAACTGATCTCAAGTGTCGTGCATGCCGATTGCTTGACTGTGGTAGAGCCGCCAGGAATGACGTTAAGATGTCCTCACAACAAGCAAAAAGGATAATCCTGCAAAGACCAGAACCACACCACAAGACCATAGATGCTCTGCCCCCCGCTGACGAGGAATGCTCTGGGCTAGCCGCGATCTCCATATGTCAGGCGGGTAGTACATGAGACATGCTAGAAACGTGGTGCCTCCCAGTTTGAGACCGCTGGAACGGTTAGCGCAAACCAGGCCAAATCGACTATCACTACCATGAGGCTCATCACAGTGCCGGTCTGGATCCTGAAACAAGGCAACATCTCGATCTCACGGCCAACCGCAACCAGGTAGTGCGGTCTCTTCCGACTAGCATAGATCTCAGTGTCGCTTACTCGATAGAAAACAATGCGTTATTTGAAGACCCCTCTCACACAGAGAGGGGTCCTCATTATAGTTGCTTTGCCCTTCAGAAACAGGGCCCAGTTCGCCAGCCCGCCTGAAGTGCAGTCTATGACTCGGTCGCAGCTCTACTAGAACCGTACGCCCAGCGAAAGCCTGTGCGAATCAGGCAGAACGCTGTGAGACTGATAGGCATAATCGATCGTGAAGTTCGCAACAGCAAACCCGGCTCCGGCTGTAAGCGAAGACCCGCCGGCCCCGTAGTTGCCGCCTGCCCGAAGAGCGATCTTGCCTACTCGATACTCAACGCCCGCACAGCCCGCAAAGCCATCCTCGAACACGGCATCAGCGGCTATGAGGAGGTTATCCATGGGGAGGTACGCAACACCTGCGCCAAAGGACCTCTCGAAATCATCGGTGGCGCCGCTTTCGTATCTGACACCGCCTACAAGGTTCCTTCCTACCGCGCCCAAGCGAAGCTTCCCATCGTTCATGGAGTAGAGAACACCAACGTCCCCGGTTATGCCCTTGCCGGCATTGCCCGGCGCCGACTCGGAGTAGACCTTGACCGTCGCTCCCAGGCTCAGGCCCGAAGCTACCTCCCGACCATATCCGGCCGCCAGCACGAAATCGTTCACGCCGAAGGTTCCGATTACGTTGCCATACTCATCCGTCTCTTCGATGCCCGAAGCGCTCAGCCCGTAAACCCCCACGCCCACGCTTTCCTGCGCATATCCAAGAGCCAAGTAGTCTGCTGCCCCATGCAGCCTTGCGTATAGCGAAGTCACATTGCGATCACGGATGACATCTAATGCCGCAGGGTTATAGTATATCGCCGTTGCATCGTCGGCTACCGCAATATGGGCGCCACCCATGCCAATTGCTCGCGCCCCCATACCAAGGTTTAGCATGGCAGCTGTTCCAACTGGATCACTCGTTTCCTCTGCAGCAAACGCCTGTCCCGCAATGGCCACAGCAAGAAGCGCCGCCATAAGAACAGTTGCCATGCGGCGCTGCACTGACCTGCTGATCCGTCGCATAATTTGCTCCGTCCTTTCGTATCCACATCAGTGGCCTCATCTTGTAATCTACGTCGTCTGCCGCGGGCTGTGCCTACAGGCGCAACTCGCGACCCATAAAGCTTCAAGATGCGGGGCCGGATCGGCAGACACCGCCCGCCCCCGCATATTCCTGTATGCTACTTTGCAACCACAAGCCTTCCGACCTTGGAGACCTCTCCGCCCTCTGTGACGATGACGTAGAGATAGAGACCGTTGGCTATAGGTCGTCCATCTGTTGCAACGAGATTCCAGTCATGTGCATTCGCTGCAGACGCCATATCAGCCGTGTAGACAAGTCTTCCGGCTATGTCATACACATACAGCTTGCCATCTGCCGCGATGTTGTAGTAGAAGGTGACGTTCTGGTTTGCCGGGTTCGGAGCTGCCACAACCGCCTCAGACAGGATGATGATCGTGAACTCTCCGCTCTCGCCTTCACCAATCCCGCCTTCGGGATCCGTTGCAGTCACCCGAACCACGTAACGATCGCCCTTCTCGACCACAGCAGTATTCCAGGTGTAAGACCCGTTGTTTTCGACGCCGTCCATAATCGGCTTCCACGTCTTTCCCCCGTCTGATGAGAACTCGAGCTTGATGAGTAGCTCATCAGGGAGCGTGTCAGTGTCTGACGCAGTCCATCTGATCTCATTGGTTCCCATCCAGACCTCACCGCCAAACGGCGCCAACACGACTACTGACGGAAGCGCATCTATGTCGACTACCTTTGTGATGGTATCAGTTGCGCCATCATTGTCAGCGACCGTCAGGGTCACTTCGTATGTGCCAATCTCAGCGTATTCATGAACTGGATTCTTCTCAGTGGAAGTGGTGCCATCCCCGAACGACCAGCTCCACGCGGCTATGTCGCCGTCCGAATCGGTTGATTCATCAATCATCCTCACAGCAACCTCGCCAGTGCGCGCGAAACTGAAGTCCGCCGCAGGCGCGGCGTTTATCCGCATGTTGACCGGCAAGACCAACATCTGATTTTCAGGATCGCTCGTCGTCACCACTATCTGGGCCTCATACTCATCTCCAGGCTTCATCGCGCTAGATGCGTTGAACTTCACTTCGACCTCTGCAGCCTCGCCAGGCTGGAGAATCCCTTCGCCTTCCGAAATACTCATCCACTCAGGCGGATCGTTCAAGGCAAGGCCCATGTCGAGCAGGTATGCCATACCAGGACGTTCCTGTTCACCCTGGTATACCATCCATACGTTGCCGTTTTCGTCCTGTTCACAACCGCCGACCCGGATCGAGCTGACCGATGGAGACTCCATCCAGGTGATGATCTCGCCAGTTATGCTGTCCATCACAGCAACGAGGTCGGGATGGGTATTGAGCGTGAGCACCAGGTGCCAGCCGACCCTAGCGATACCCGCAACTGCAAGCGTCACATCGTCATACACTCGCAGGATCTTGCCAGGCTCGGGCCAGGACTTACCTGCTATCTTGTATATCTTGTAGTCCACCCAGCCGCCGATATAGAATACGTCCTCGACAGGATCATAGGCCAATCCTCTTTCAGCATGGCCATCCCAGATTCCATCCGGGTCAGATATGATGTCGAGGCATTCACCTGTCTGAGGATCGAGTCCCCCGATGTAGTTCTTGCCACCGACACTCACTTGCCACATGAGATTTCCGTCCCAGGCGAAGTCGCCTCCCCACCCTGTTGTCCATTGGGTGGTATCGAATCTGTCTCCTGTGAACTCCCCGTCAGTGGTGTACTTGAAGTTGGCTTTCTTCACGTCTGACACCCAGATGTGCTCTCCGTCGAAGCCGCAACCCCATGGCCATCCCGGTCCGCCTTCACTGGCCGCGGGAATCTCCCATGACTTCAGAACCGCCTCCGGCTTCAACGTGCGCACTGAATCGCCTTCCACCTCGAATGTGGAGATGGCGTAAGGTGAAGTCGGATCGAGTTCATCCGTTCCGGCAGTCTTCGTTATCTTCACATCTCCCGGTTTCTCAAGCCCGGTCACTCGATACCTCATTGGCACATCCCCGGTGTTCTGGATCTTCACGTAAGCAACACCCTGGGAATCGGGCAGCACTGCAACATCCACCGAGTCCACATCTATCGCAGCGTGCGGCGCCCGAGCCACGTTGATCCACAGTGAAACGGATGCCTCTGCCCCCATATCGTCCACAGCATAAAATGATGCCATGTAGCGTCCGGCCTCAGCATATACGTGACTCGTCTCGGCAACATGCTCAGGCTCGGATCCATCGCCAAAGTCCCACCACATGTCAGCCACGGCGCCGTTTGCATCCGGATCAATAGCCTCAGCCGCAAACGTCACTCTAAGCGGGGGTTCGCCTTGCGATGGGGTTGCTTCAGCGCGGACTATCACAGGAACCGCGTTGGGCGTTACCTCTATCGAAACCGGCACTGCAAGAGACGGGCTGTTGAGATCATTGGTCGCAACCACAATGTCCCTCTTGTGCAATCCCTCTGGCAGCGCTCTCGCATCCAGTTCAACAGCTATCGCTGCACTTTCGCCAGGCCTCACCACGCCACGCGCAGGTTTGAAGCTTAAGGCGTCACTTGAACGCGTAAACTCGATAGCCATATTGCTGTGCAAGTAAGGCTCGTTGTGAGCAACCTGCAGTCCGACGGTTCCAGAAGAATTCTCGATGCCCACAGTACACCCATCGAGGACTCCATCGAGCTCGCCATATTGGAGCACGATCCGACCGTCCTCGTACAGATGGACTTGGAAGTCGAACGAACCCTCAGGCTCATACTCCTCATTCTGCTTCTGCACGCCGTCATATGAGACTATGAAGCGGCCGTTGCGAGCATCGTGCCAGTAGTAGACTCCGCCGTCCCTGGCATTAACGTCAGCCCAGAACAGAGCGATCATATCGTTCGGAGCAGTAGCATCCGGTATGGGCGTATGGCTGGAGGCGGCGCCTCTTAAGCCAAACGTGACGTATCCATTGGTGCTTATGAGAATGCTATTCTTCTTCTGCCCGTAGAAGTCGAATTCGAACGGAAGATCGAGTTCCTTGTAGTAGTCATCGCCGAATACAGCCAACGTGCCTTTTTCGGTTATGTCTACCCATTCGACTGCAGGCCCATTGGGGTCATCGCTGTCTTGCCAGACGTATCCGAATTCATCGGGTCCGCCGTTCTTCTCTGCCTGAACAGGCATGGCAACAGATAGATCGAAGTAGAGATCGCAATCGCCCTTGTTGGATATTGTAAACGTCTCTTGCTTCGTCGTGCCATGAGCCATCACAGCTTCCAGCGAGGAAGGTGAAACCTCCACCTGCGCAACGCCGGGCTCCGTCAGGAACTTGGCGATAGCATCCATCACTTTCACTGCAGGCCTGTCCTCAGAACCGGAACCCGGCCCGCTGTCAGTTGCTCCTCCCGGGATGAACTCAAACGGGAAGGAGAAGAATATCAGCCTCGAACCGTTATCTCCGACATATCTCAGAGCGCATGCCCGTCCCGAATCGTTGATAAGTATCGGAACAGCAACATCGTCTGGAATAATTGAGTCGCTCCTGTCCATAAACAGAGGCTCAGTTGTTATGTCCCACCCATCAGTCATTGGATCCCCAGGAACACCGAATACGCGCTTGGCTCCGACATTCTTCCTAACACTCGCCACGTGGAGATACTCATGAATGAACGGATGGTCGATGTCCAGGTCATCGATTACACCCTGGCTCGAGAGGAACAGCCTCCCGCCGTTATCCAGATACTCACCGATCCACGCCTGATCTTCGGCGGTAAGGGTGGTCCTGGCTGCATTAGCCGTGAACCAGATAACAGGGTTTGTGATGTCAGTCGGCAACGTGACAGGCGGCTCAAGTTTCACCCACTTGTAACCCAGCCTGTCAAGGGAGTTGGTATACCACTCGTCAACAGCATTTCCGCCGTCGTCATCTATCAGAACGAAATAAGAATCGTCGAAAACAGCCACTGCTACAGAGGCAGTAGCCTCCAGCCCATTTACGTCCACTGCGTGGAATGTCGCCTTGTAGCTGCCTGAGTTCTCGTACACGTGAGTTGTATTGGGCTCATAACACAGCTCACTGCCGTCCGCAAAGTCCCACCACATGTCCGCAATGCTCTCCGGAGCACCGACCTTTGCGGTGAAGTTGACCGTAAGCGGCGGGGTGCCGTATGTATAGTCCACACCCACTGACTCAATTACCGGAGGCATCATCTGAAGCAGTGCATTGCGCAGATTCAGCCTGCCGCCAGAAACCATCTTGCCATAGAGCTGCGGTTTTTTGTCAACAGTTGCAAGAAGGAGATCCTTGATAGTCATATCTCCCTCAACATACCCCTCAGCTCCAGGGTATTGTGGCATGTCTCCATACTCCGCAATCAAGAGCGCAGCAGCACCTGCAACATGCGGAGTCGCCATCGAAGTGCCGCTGAGGAATGCATATGGCACCTCATACATTTCCTCCGGGACAGTGGACAGGATCCTATGCCCAGGAGCGGCGAGGTCTACAGTCGTAGCGCCTATGCAGGAGAAGTATGCGAGCTCGTCATTGCAGTCCGTGGCTGCCACCGCAATGATGTTGTCCAGCGGGTAGCTGGAGGGATAATGGCTCTTGTTTGGGTTGCTGTCATTGTCCATTGCAACGTTCCCAGCCGCGCATATCGCAAGCATGTCAGACGCGGCAAAAGCGTCCTCAAGAGCCTTGTCCGGACCGCCCGAGTATCCCCACGAGTTGCTCGTTATTGTGGCGCCCATCTGCCTGGCATAAGCGAGCGCAGCTGCAGCGTCAGCCAAGCTGCCGCCGCTAGGGCCTATGAACTTGATAGGCAGAATCTTCACATTCCATGCCACACCAACAACGCCTATTCCGTTGTTCCCCACAGCCCCGATAGTACCGCATGTATGTGTTCCGTGGTGAGATTCCCCATCATACAACGTGTTGTCGTTGTGGTGGAAGTCCCAGCCACATACGTCGTCAATGAACCCATTGCCATCGTCATCGATGCCGTTTCCCGGAATCTCTCCTTCGTTGATGAACATGCGAGGAGCAAGGTCGGGATGGTCCACCTGTATGTCGGCATCCAAGACTGCGACTATTACCTCCGGCGCTTCCCGCCTGTGCGCCCAGGCCTCAGGCGCATCTATGTCTGCATCTTCAACCCCGGACACATTTCCGATAAAGGTTTGTCCGATATTATGAAGGCCCCACAGAAGATTGAAGTATTCATCATCAGGAATCACAGTCTCAGCAGCAAATATCTTTCTGTTAGGCTCCACATATTCCACCCTAGGATCTGCTTCCAGCGCACATACCGCCTCCGCAGATACCACACCAGGCTCTACTCTTACGTGATAGAGGGTAAGCCCTTCCGGGAATGCTTTGCAGGGATCAAATTTGATCTCCTTGATAATACTCATAGTCGATCTGCCCATGATGTTTTCTGCTTCTACAGTTTGCACCCCGGGAACAAATCTCACCAAGTATTCGCCTGGCACGAACTCCTCCGCCCCCTCTTGCCACGCAGGGGCCCATTGCTCAGGGTCCAGCGCGACCGCGGAACGTTCGTTTGCCATGGCTGACCAGCCAATGCCAAGGGCTGCCACTGCAACCAACACAGTGACGACTAACAGCCATCGAGTATGTCGCTTCATTGCAAAATTGCATCCTCCTCTATTTCGATGTCACATACGATAAAAACTACGTCTACCCAGCAACCACAGATCAGCATCTATTCCCCATATTTTGCAGGAAAGCATCGCCCCCTCCAATCCGTTCAACTCTCATTGAGTTTTCACTCAACAAACGGGCTTTCCATGAATCTGTCTGCTTGATAATATAAAGAACAGGTCACTCGCCACAGTGCCCTCAGCGGCCCTCTGGAAGTGACCCGCGATACGTGCCTGAATGGCCCGCATGGCGTCTAGATCTCGTTGATGCCTTGTCACACATCAAAAACCCTGTTGCAAGACGCCAGGCTCAAAGAAGCAGAGCCCTTCTGCTCAAGAAAATGCGTTCGTTTGGATACCAAGCTGGACGGCCAATCCAGGCAAGCTGGATAACGCGGTCAGCGCAACTGTTTTCGCTGCTACCGATCTTGCCACTACCAATGCCACAAACCAAGCGCACATTCACTAGACAGACTCCGGTCTCGCTAATGTTTCTACTTGGGGCGGCGAATTCCTTCCATTTGTGCATGGATTGGTAAAACTGCCAGGCCGTTTAGGCAATTATGGCGCCCCGAGCAACACATGCACTACAGGAACTCCTCCGCCGAGAGGAACTCCACAAGATCGTCAAAACTGCCCCTGAAGTCAGGATCTCGCCTTACGGGATCACGATCTAAGATGTAGTCCTCAACCAGGTAAGTCGTGATCCCAAGATCTCCTGCCACAAGATCCTCCCAGGTATCGTTCCCTACCATCAAGCATTCTTCAGGGGATCTGTCCAAAACAGAAAGTATCTCTTCGTAATACTTCAGATTAGGTTTGCAGAAATGTGAAGTCTCATACGATGTCACAAGAGCGTAAGGAAGACCGTCCACGTCGCCCCAACGCATCCTCTCTTCAATGGCTACCAGAGGAAAGAGCGGATTCGTAGCGATCACAACTTCGTATCCCCTGTCAAGCAGGTTTTCTATCATGCCTCTGGCAGAAGGGTGCGGCGTGACGCCTAGCATCTGCTTAATGCTGGGAAACCCGTCTTCAGCAAGGTAAAAAGCATCGAACAGCGGCATCAGCTCGGCCTCCGATCGCCCTGTCCTGCCGAAAAAGTCGACCACAAAGACATCCCGATTTGTAAGGGCGGGATCTTCACACGAGACCATCGCCTCGACCGATGCCATCAGAGCCTCTGTAAGAGCCTTTGGCTCCATAACATCTGACAGGCTCTCTACGATCTTCTCTATATACGCCCTGAAAAACTCCTCGAACTCGAAATGTGCAAGAGTGCCATCGAGGTCGAACATAACAGTCTTAATCATGTAATCACCTCGGATATGAAAGCTAGTGTACGGCCTCCGGCACATGGCTAGACGATTCGCCCTATGCAGCCCCAGCCTTGCCAAGGCCACGGCAGCACCCAACTACGTAAAATGTCTATGGCAACGTCGTCGTTCCAAGATCTGCGAAACGGGGATCGAACACGATTATGGCGCTGTCACGCTTAAGCTCTGCAACGAGCTGCTTGAAATCGAGAGCGTATTTGCTCTTGATCGCCCACTCAATGTTCTCCCAAACATCCTCCATGGGAATGGTTCTGGCATCCATCTTCCCAGTCACCTGGAGAATATGGTATCCATACTGTGACTTCACAATTCCGCTTGTCTCCCCGACCGGAGTCGAGAATGCGGCCCGTTCAAACTCGGGCACCATGGCCCCCCGGGGGAAATAGCCCAGGTCACCGCCGGCCTTCGCCGAATACGTGTCCTCAGACCTTTCCTTGGCAAGTTCCCCGAAGTCCGCCCCCGACTCGAGCAACTGCAGGATCTCTTCTGCTTCCTTCTCCGCGCCTACAAGGATGTGGCTCGCCCTCACTTGCTCCGGAATCGTGTAGTCCGCAATGTGAGAGTTGTAATGTTCGGCAATATCCTCTGCCGACACCTTCACATCCTTCGTAGAGACCTTGAATACCAGAAGACTCATCTCTAGACTCTTGCGAAAACTCTCTTGCGTCATGCCGTATTGGGCTAGAACAGCGTCGAAGTCAGAACCCGTCGCCTCGCGCAC
>DUWJ01000321.1 GCA_012842765.1 Bacillota bacterium
CGCTTTCCGTTCCTCTAAGCTTGGCAGACACTTCGCCTTTGCAATGACTAGCTAGTGGCCTGCTCCAATTCCCCCACAACTCTAAAGGTATACTGTCCGATTTTAGCGAATCTTCATACTGATTGGAGGCGTTCGACAGGTGACATGCGATACTGACTGGAGCTGGCCCCAGATTGCTACTTTGAACTTGATCATGAGGAAGCGGGTTGACTGGTCTTTACTCAGAAGTGGATGGACTATCCCAGTAGACATCCATGAGCGGTTGGTGGATGAAAATGATGGGGTAGAACTGCAGCCGAAAGATAAACGCCATGTTGTGCTGCTCGTCGATGGTCATCCTTTCGACGCAATGCTAACTTGTATTCGACGTCCGCAAGGCCCGCCACACATCCTGCAGATCAGATATGACACGAACCAAGAGCTACGGCAGGTCCTCGAGGCGACATTCTGGACTAGCCGGAAGTATTTGCAGCTGGAGCGCGAAAGGCTACGACGAGAACTTGGCCCAAACGCAAAGCTGTATGCAGAGGTGCCACCGCACTTCGCAGAGTTCGTAGAGTGGAGGGCGACTGGTATCCCTTTTTATTACCATGTGGATCTTGTGCCGTGCAGATTCCGAGCCTCCGATATAGTCAAGCAGACTCTTGCCAATTTGGGCGAACCCCATATTGAGGCAATACTTGCAGAGGAATCAGAGAACCGATTCGCGTATTGGGTGGCTGCGATAGAGCGCATTACTCCTGAAGACAATGCAGAAGTCGCCAGGGCTCTGCGATACTGCCGACGGTATCTGGGTCTGGCTCAGCGCCTCCTTGGACAGATGTACGGGCACACGTGCCAGCTTTGCGGCAGACAGGCACAATACTCGGCGGGCAGCATGGTGAATACAACTCATCACATCGACCCGGTCACAACCTCCATGGATAATCGAATCTCAAACTTGGTCCTGGTGTGTCCAACGCACCACGCCATGCTGCATGCTCATAATTTCACATTTGATCGGACTAGTTTGAGCTTCGCATCTCCAAAGATGTGCGTATTGAAAATTGCTATGGACAAGCATTTAGGGTCCTGAAGTACTTTGCCTGAAACATGTGATCTCAGCTCCACGCTTGTAGTTTCCGTATATGCTGGTCCCAATGAGCCTTGCACCTGCCCCCTAACCTGCTGCATGTTACTCCCAAGGCGACATGGAGGCAAAGGCATTGACACAATCACGCTGTCGCGACCGTGAGACCCCTACAATAGCTCCCCAAAGCCCATAGAGATTGACCATTCGCCTGAGCACAGTTCAAGGGGCCAGTTATGGCAAACTGCCCTTTATCTCGATATCGAAGGCCGCAACCCAACACTCAACACGAACGCTCGTTGCGGCCTTATCGTCTCGCAATACTAGCGCCTTGACGAAGGCTTCTCCATCATTGGAGGCACTCCTATCAACTCAAAAAGGCCATTTGCAGCCCTAGTCCACCATTCCCAGTCGTTTACATCCAGTAGGTTCAGCGCCTTCATATACATGCTAACTGCTACATCAAGCCGTCCCGTCTGTACATGGCACTCGGCGATCATCACCATGGCATGGTTGCGATCCCTTTTGAGACTATTTGCTGTTGTCTCATACACTACAAGAGCAGCAACTTTGGAGTACGAGAATTCCTTGCGGTCATCATATGAAGCCCTATAGAAAGGCTTCAGACCTGACACTATCATGTTTGCGAGCCAATTGGCGCTTTGTGCCCACTCCTCTAGTAGCGGTATTGCCGCCTCATAATCCCCGGCATCGAATGTGGATTGTGCAGCCTCCGCAATCTCTTTGACCGATTCTGTTGTAGGCATTCCAAACTCGTCAACGAGAGTTCGGTACTGAGTCACGTCAAGAATATCCATTTCGGATTCAGTCTCTGCGTATCCTGGCGCACCCAACAAAATAACGAGAAGGCAAACGAAAACACAAACCCGAGCGTGCTTCACTTTCACTAGAAATGCACTCCCTTCTTGTCTAGGATCCAGTTCCTATTATCCATCCCGGACGGTGCCGACGATGTACAGCAATAGTAGATGCTAGGTCGACTTGTACGCCCAAGTCAGGAATATGGCAAATAGTCTGTCGTGCCTTTGAGCAGGACAAGGCCCAGTCATTCATGGTACTATGTACACATTCAATGAATAATCTTCGTCCTGCGATGATATGGTCTGCCTCAACGAGTTCATGAGTCGTGGGGGCAA
>DUWJ01000322.1 GCA_012842765.1 Bacillota bacterium
AGCGGCCTTGGCCTCCTTCGCAGCATATTTTCCCTGTGGAATGACGGCCACAGTAAGCGGCACATCTATACTCAAAAGCTCATCTGTAGCAGCAACTCCCGATCCAAGGTCATCTATGACTATCGCAAGCCGAGGCCTGCTCCCGTTAAGAGTCTTCCTCTCGGAGGATGACAGTGGCGGTTCCTTCGATATGTATCTGGGGACAACGTTTTCTTGCGCCTTGGAGAGAACTGAACCCGCTCCAACTGGCATTTCCTCCAGATCAAGCAAGGCTTCGTCGCGACCTGACGCGGTCTCTTCAATACTGAAGGTTTCCGAAACGTCCAGGCCTTGAATGGATTCCAAGTATTGCTCGTTCCGCGTCGGCGCCACAGTCTGCCCCAGGCTCCGGCTCCACGGAACCACAACTTGCATTATCTCGAGATACGTGGCAAGGCCCTGCAGGCTTCGATCGCTGAAGCCCAATATGAAAATGGCGCAATCGCCTGCAGAGGAATCTCCATCGGCAATCTCCTGAATAACTCTGGCATTGGCCTTACGCGCCGCACGGCTTACAGCTGCCGACAAAGACTGATAGCTAGCACATGAAGCGCCCGCTTCGTACGAGGTGATTGTCCAGCGAAGATAGGTATCTTCTTTGGACGAAAGCCGCATGATCTTTTCCTGCCTGCCATTTGCGGCCACACTTTTGTCGATCACTCCAGATTCCAGAAGCGCTTTGGTTAGCTCAGATGAAAGCTTCTCCGATTTGCGTGAATAGTCATATATCGTCTGGCCATCTTCATGAACCACCTTTACCTCTTTGCCACATCCTGTCAGCGTCATGGCGAGGCATGCCAAGACCGCCACCCACAAGCTGTATGGCTTCCTTTTCATCTCCTGCGCCTCCGTCGACTGCTGCGTCGTTTTATGCGATCCACGATGATCGCGATCAGTCCTGCACGGCCAGAGTCCATCTTCGGGTAGTCTCCTTCCGTAGGCACGAGGAGCAGACCTAGCCCATCCGGAACTCCTCTGATCTGAACAGTCCTGTTTTCTCCTTTACTGCCGGGCAAGCCAGATCGAATATCAAGGATTGTGGCATACCCCACACTGCGTAGCGCCTCAGCAAAGTCGGCAAATGAGTTGACCGGCTGGCAATTCACAGCTTCGATCACATCCCCGGGCTTTATGCCCGCATGGTCGCAGGGAGACCCCGGCCCCACATCGAGAACTCTGATGCCTTGCGCAGGCGTTGTGAACAATGGCTCTCCTTCGAGCTCGGCTTTTTGCGACATACCAATGACGAACTCGTGCCCAATAGGCGAGAACAGTGCTGCTACCCATCTGACCCACGGATACCTTTCAGATAAAAGAGTGAGGCCAAGAAGCGCCAAGCTGAATAGGGCCGACATGCCAGCAGTCGCTTTCGTCTTCTGCCTTGGCAAACGGCTGTATGTCGCATCCCCATATCCCATGGCAACCGTAATGGCCAAGACCCAGTAGTCAGCGCGCATGTCAGGAGATGGGGGTGCAGCGGACTTAAGAAGCGGCCACCAATCTGGCATGGCGATTCCGCCTTCCGGGGTTCCTGTTGTAGCGAGACTGTAAGTTATCCATAAAATCGCAATGGGAACAGGCCAATACTTGCTCATGTAGAAACCGCCTGCAGGCTTGTTATCTGGGCCTGATACTATGACAGGAGCAGCGTCGCGATGCCCGCTGAGCAATATGAGCGCGGATTCCACAAGATGGAGCACCCCGACTAAAGCCATGATTGATGTGACATCCACATCCGGCCACCCAAAGGCCAGGTTTAGAAGGGACACTATGCCGCCGGCATACGAGAAACAGATGAACCTGATATCTATCGATGCCAGCGCCAATGCTATTAACCAAATCGCCCCAAG
>DUWJ01000323.1 GCA_012842765.1 Bacillota bacterium
AAAACATGGATGAAGGATGTTGTTGTGATTCTCATGTGGTAGACTATTGTCTAGCTGAAGTTGCTAGTGGCAGTCGCGAAGACGAAGCTCTGCGGGGAGGGCGAAAGCGCTTCCTAGCCTCGCTGCGCGGCGTTATCACATCTGCGGGAGCGACTGCAGACTTATGGGTGCATGTCACTCAAATACATCATCACGGCTAGGAAGTGTTAGTATTGTCGGGCGATGCTAGCAAGACTTTGGCCAAGTCGGCAGGGATTGTGGCCCTTGGCTCTGTACTCAGCAAGATACTTGGCTTTCTGCGAGAGAGCGCTCTCGCATCGGAATTCGGCGCCAGCTATGCGACGGACGCATATCTGATGGCCATGATCATACCGACGTTGATGCTGTTTGGTGTGGGACCTGCAGTCACCACCACATTGATACCTGTCTTTACCGACTTGGAGAAGCGCAAGGGGCGCGATGCGGCATTCAAGTCAGTCAGTTGCATCATAAATGCCTGCATCGTAGTGGCAGCTGCTGTGACCGTTGCCGGATTGGTGTTTGCCGAGCCGTTGGTAAGCTTCGTTGCGCCTGGATTTTCAGGGGAGACTTACGAACTGACAGTGGACTTGACCAGGCTGTTGTTTCCAATAGCCATCTTTACGGTTATCACCCACTGCATAACCGGGGTGCTGCACGCACTGGGCAGGTTTGCGGTGCCGGCAATGACCGGCCTGGTGCAGAATGTGATAATAATCACTTCGATATTGGTGTTCGGACCGAAGTATGGGATAACGGCGGTGGCTGTTGGAACGGCGCTCGGGGCTGCATCGATGTTTCTGGTGCAGTTGCCAGCGTTATTCTCATCTGGGTTCAGATATCATTTCGCGCTCGACTGGCATGATCAAGGGCTTCGCCAGGTGGGCAAGTTGATAGGCCCGATCGTCCTCGGCTCTGTTGCCGGACAAGCTGGCACGGTGATCATACGGATATTGGCATCGAGGCTCCCTACAGGGTCTATTACGTATCTCAATTACTCTCAGCGCCTTGTGGGCTTGCCTGTAGGCGTTTTCGGGACTGCGCTGGTTACGGTCTTGTACCCGACTTTCGCGCGGATGCATTCTGAGGGGACTAGAGAGGACTTTGCGAAGACATTCCGCCGATCTGTGGGCGTAGTATTCTTTACGCTTGTGCCCATGGCGGTCGGGCTTGCAGTCCTTGCAACTCCCGTGGTCCGCCTGGCTTTCGAACGGCGGGCGTTCACGCCTGAGGCCACTGCCGCCACAGCTGCAGCACTGGTCTATGCTTGCGTGGGGATACCGGCTATGAGCCTGTCTGATCTGTCATCGAAGGCTTTTTATGCCATGCAAGACACAATCACGCCTGTGCTGGTCAATATGGGGGCTGTTGGGGTCAATGTGGCACTCAGTTTGGCGCTTGTAGAGCCTATGGGCCATACGGGATTGGCTTTGGCCGGCGCATGCCAGCCGATAGCTTCCTTTTTGATGCTTCAAGCTGTTTTGAGATATCGCGAGAAGAAATGGACGAGGAAGGCTAGAACGGATGGTGTCGCTGACAATTACAGCCTGGCCGCGTCAATCGCCAAGTCCGTTGTGTCTGTTGTTGTGATGTGGTTTGCTGTATCGTATTTTGATGCTTGGATAACAGAGGTATTTCCGGGTATGGAGACAGGGCGGCAGATAGTGCGGCTGGCTGCGTCAGTCGGCGTTGGAGCAGTTGTCTACTTTGCGATGGCCTCGATGCTTAAAAGCCAGGAACTCTCATTTGCCTTCAGCACCGCAAAAAAGAGGGTGAAGGAGAGGAAAACAGCAGTGTAGGCAGGGGTAATCTTGATGCTGGCTATGGCTTTTGCCAGTCGGATATTGCCCGGAGGGGCCTATTAATCCAGTGTATTATGTTGTGTTGAGTGCATCAGTCGTACCCATGGGCTGCGCTTTTTGCCCCATGGCGCGACTCGGTCTGCAGATGCTAGGCGCAGCTGATTTGGGGCAATTGACGGAGGTCGGATATGCGAGTTCATCTAGATTGTATTGCTTGTACTTTGAGGCAGGCTCTAGAGGCGGCCCGCCTCGCAACCGCTGATATCGATGTTCAGGAAAGGATAATCCGCAGATCCCTTGAGACACTTGCGGATTATGACCTATATAGGACCCCGGCCGAGCTGGGCAGTGCAGTTCATGAGCTTGTCAAGGAGTGTTCGGGCAACCCGGATCCTTACCGGAATGTCAAGAAAGTTACCATCGAAATGGCCCATGCCATTTACCCTGGGCTGAAAAGGTTTGTTGAGGAGCAGGACGACAGATTGCTCGTGGCATTGGAAGTTTCGGCGGTGGGGAATCTGTTGGATGCGGGGGTATATGGGGATCTGCGCACTGTTGATCTGGAAGAGACGCTCAAAGAGGAACTGAGCAGGGGCTTTGCCGTGTGTGATATTGACTTTCTTCGCGCCGATTTGCTTGGCGCAACCAAGGTGCTGATCATTGGGGACAATGCAGGTGAAACAGTGCTCGATCGGATTCTGATATCTGAGATCAAAAGGGCTTGCGGAAAAGAGGATAAGGTGAATGTGTTCTATGGAGTCCGCAGCGCCCCTATGATAAATGATGCAACAGCGGAAGATGCTGTCGCATCAGGGCTGGATCATGATGCAACTATTGTGGATACTGGCTGCTGCACACCTGGACTCGTTCTTAGAAATGCCACGCCGGACTTTTTGAAGCTGTATGAGGAAGCGGATGTTGTGATCAGTAAGGGTCAGGGGAACTATGAGACGCTCAGCGATTCCGCAGGGCGCACTATTCACTTCGTGCTGAAGGCGAAGTGCAGGGCAGTGGCCGAAGATACCGAGGTAAACATAGGCGAGTATGTGCTGCTTCGGCGGTGAGCAATTCTATTTTTGACCTGTTGCTTTCCACCTGAGTTTGCGGGCAGTTTGGGACTGTTAATCTGAGAGGCCGATGCTTTTAGCATCGGCCTCTGCCACATGAATCACACGTATTCCATTCACAACAGGCGCTCTCTGCCTTTCGCTCGCTCTGCGTAGTCATCCTCGACCGTGAGGGCTTAGTAGGCCAGCGTATTAAGGTTAACACTGCTTTCGAACCCGCATGCCAGCATCGTTTTATAGGCGCTGGCGGCGCCCTCCCTGTCGTTCAGGTTGGTGCATACAACTGAGGTGCT
>DUWJ01000042.1 GCA_012842765.1 Bacillota bacterium
GTTTTGGACCGCTTTCTATCCGCTGCTTGCTTTGGTCCTGATCTGGTTGTTTGCCTATACATTGAAATGGTTGCCGCTTAACCAGTTCATTGAACCTAGTTTATGGGTGCATGCTCCGTGGCCTTCAAACACAGTCTTTGGATTTATGGTTCTCGGAGTAGTCTTGATCTCTGTGTCCATATTCATCATATTCTGGCGTCTTACTCGAGGGCAGCGCAAGACGAGACGGAACATCGGCTTGGCTTGGGGACTGTCTGCCGCAGTAGTCGCTATTGCGCTCGGGGTTGCCGCTAAGGCGGGCATGCTTATATATATCTGGGATATTGTGCGGCACATGATACTTCCCGTTGTCACTCTTACTTTGATCAACTTTGCTGGCACCATGTTGCTAATGCGTGACTCAATGCTTGAGACGGTGGAAGAGGATTACGTGATGGCCGCCCGGGCCAAGGGGCTCCCCGATGCCGTGGTGCGTGACAGGTATGCCGCGAGGAATGCTCTCCTTCCGACAGTTACGAGCTTGGTGCTTTCGCTTGCATCCTCGATGAGTGGGGGCTTGGTGACTGAGACAATGTTCTCATGGCCCGGGCTCGGTCAGGTTCTTTTCCGTTCGGCTCTGGCCAATGATTACCCGCTTGCCACAGGGGCATTGGTGTTTACAGGCATATTCCTTTTGATAGCCCACTTCGTTGCAGACATGCTTTATGCTGCTCTGGATCCGAGAATTTCCTATACTGGGGAACCGGCGGCTGAAGGGTAGGTGAGTAATGATGACTGATCCTGCAAAGAATCCGAACATCCATCCTAGCTCGGGTATGGGGCCAACGGCGCATTCTCGGGTGATAAGGGAGCCGCTATGGAAGATCAGGTGGAGGCTGAATATGCGCTCGCTTGCGCAGAATTGGGCGGTTTTCAAGGAAAGCCGGATTGGCCTTGCGGGCCTGGCCATCATAGTTTGCTTCGGAGTTTTCGGGCTGATGTGGCCGATAATGATCGGGAACTTATGGGATGTGCACATATACCATCCGGTAGTGGGTTTCGATCCTGCGATGATGCATCCCGCCCCGCCTTGCCGCGGGCATGTTCTTGGAACCGACCCCATTGGCCGGGACGTATTGGCGCAGCTCATGTTCAGCACGGGTCGGGAATTCTTGCTGGGAGTACTGTCCGCAGTAATTAGCGTAGTTGTAGGGACTTTTGTCGGAGCTATTGCTGCCTACTACGGGGGGCTAACGGATTCCTTTTTCATGAGGCTTGCGGATATCATCATGCTTTTTCCGTTTGTCCCTCTCTTGGTAGTGGTGGGATCCCTCGTCAGGCTTGATATGTTCTCATTCGCCATTATTTTGGGATTCTTGGAGGCGTTTGGCGGCATTACTATCATCCTCAAGGCTCAGGCATTGCAAGTTAATGTGAGGCCTTATATAGACGCGGCAAAGGTTGCCGGCGGAGACGACTTGCACATAATTCGATCACATATCATACCCAATGTCCTGCCGCTTTCCTTCCTATATATGATGTTCAACGTTACAGCTGCGATTCTGAGCGAGGCTACTCTGTCTTTCTTCGGCGTGCTGAATATAGACATGAGCTGGGGGATGATGATACACACGGCAGAAACGGCCGGGTACCTGTTTGACTACGGCCGATACTGGTGGCTGTGGCTCCCTTCTGGGCTGGCGATCACGCTGTTCTGCGCCGCCTTCTACATGGTGGGCCGGGGCCTTGATGAGGTCGTTAATCCCCGACTCAGAAAGAGGTGAGCTGAGAATGGATGCTCTTTTGAAGATCGAGAACTTCACAATGCATTATCGGACAAGGGCGGGACATGTGAAGGCAGTGGATGATGTGACGTTCTCGCTTGCGCACGGGCAGTCGCTGGGCCTTGTTGGCGAGTCGGGATGTGGGAAAACCTCGGTTGCCATGTCGATAATGCGGTTGCTCCCGTACAATTCGGAGATCAAAAGCGGTACGATTGTCCTTCACGGGCAAGACATATATTCGATGCGCGAAGAAGAGTTCCGCAAGCTCAGATGGAAAGAGGTTGCAATGATATTCCAGGCAGCCATGAATGCCCTCAATCCTGTCTATACGGTTGGAAGTCAGATAACAGAGGTCATACTCGAACATGAACCGGAAGTCTCGGAAAGAGAGGCTCGGCAGCGGGTAACCGAGTTGTTCAGCATTGTTGGAATTCCGGAAGAGAGAATGGATCATTACCCGCACGAGTATAGCGGCGGCATGAAGCAGCGCGCTGTGATTGCCATGGCTTTAGCCTGCAACCCAAGCTTGATTATAGCTGATGAACCCACTACTGCGCTTGATGTCATTGTTCAGGACAAGATTTTGCGCGAGATGGAGGAGATCAGGCGCAAGACCGGCATGAGCATGATGTACATCTCTCACGATGTGTCGGTAATAGCTGAAGTAAGCGACATCGTCGGCGTGATGTATGCCGGAAAACTTGTGGAGATTGGACCTGCAGACGATGTGTTCAAGCGTCCGAGGCATCCGTACACTTACGGGCTGATGAATGCGTATCCCAGCATACTTGGGGAAAAACGCGATCTGGCAACGATTCCAGGCGAGCCTCCCAACTTGATGTTCCCGCCCCTAGGATGCAGGTTTCATCCCAGGTGTGATTGGGCGACTGATGAATGCGGCCAGGTAGAACCGCGAGCGCGGTACGTGGGACCGGACCATTCGGTTGCATGCCATAATCCACTTCGAGCTCCATCGTCGGGAGGTGAGCCCATTGGCGTTGCCAAAGCCTAACAAGGAATCTGATTCAATTGTAGTGGTCAAAGGACTCACAAAACACTTCTCTGTGGGCCGAGGATTGTTCAGAAGAGAGCAGGCTCGTCTCCATGCAGTGGATGACGTGAGTTTCGATGTCGCTCGCGGGGAAGTCTTCGGCTTGGTGGGCGAATCCGGGTGTGGCAAGACGACTACCGGAAGGATGCTGGTCAAGCTTACTGTCCCTACATCCGGCGATATATTCGTGGATAACGAGGACATTTCGGCCATCAGTGGCCAGGGAATGCGCGAATTCAGACAGAGGGTCCAGATGATATTCCAGGACCCCTATGAATCGCTCGACCCAAGGATGACGGTATTCGACATAATATCCGAACCACTCAATGTGAACCACATCGGAAACTTGGAGGAAAGGGAGGAGAGGGTTGCCTACATGTTGTCTCGTGTGGGCATTACGCCCCCTGAGATGTTTTTCTTCAGGTTCCCGCATGAACTCTCGGGTGGTCAGCGTCAGCGGGTGGCGATCGCTCGCGCTCTCGTGGTCAATCCCGAATTCATCGTAGCTGATGAGCCCACATCCATGCTGGATGTGTCGATCCGTACGGGAGTCATGAAGCTCCTCGCTGAACTGCAAGAGGATTTCGGTATGAGTTATCTATACATCACTCATGATCTCGCTGTTGCCAGATATTTGTGCGATAGGATTGCAGTGATGTATTTGGGAAAGATTGTGGAGATGGCCGGAGCTGAGGATATCATCAAGAACCCGCTTCACCCCTATTCGAAGGCGCTGATTTCAGCTGTGCCCCTGCCTGATCCGGCGATACGGCGCGATGTCCCGAACATCAAAGGCGGAGTGAGTAAGCCCATAAACCCTCCTCCGAGGTGTAGGTTCTATCCGCGTTGTCCTGTAGCGAAGAACATCTGCCGAGACAGTGACCATCCTGAGCTCTGTGAGGCGTCTCCTGGACATTTTGTGGCCTGCCATTTGGTGGCGAGGTGACTGCGGTATGGGTTTGCCGCATTATCTAAGGCGGGCTGAGGCCATATCCGGGACGATGGCAGTAGTGGCCATGGTTGCTTCGGCAGCACTTATTTGGGCGATCTACCCTCTCTACAGTGATTATGTGAGATGGACAGAAGCAGCAGCGGCGGAGGTTATTGCAGCCTCAGTCACGCTTTGTGGGGACACAGGAACCATATGCATAGATGCGGGGTTTAAATCACCGAGCGCCCTGTTTGCGGCCGAGATCGAGGCCTTGGAGTTCAATGTGGACTGCCAAGGCAGGCACTGCGGATTCTACAGGATTCGGGTGCCTGATGATTCAGGTATTCTTCTGCGCGACGTCGACAACGAGGTATTACTGCAATTGGCTGCGCCTGTTGCGCCGGAGAATTGCGGACAATTGAGTCGGAACGGAGCTGCGGTTCTAAGCGGAAATCTCATTGTCCGCATCTTCTTGCCGCACGCCGAACACGTGGCCCGGTTCTCTCTTGAGGGCGAATTGGGGAACGTGGGGAGCGATGTTCAATGAAGATGTCGGGAGGGCTCAATCCGTTTCTTATCGGAGCTATAGGGTTCGCGATATGCATCTCCTCCACCGTGGGTTTGATATCCATAATACTCCGCGAGTATCTGCCGGTGCCGCTCTGGGTTGCTCTGGTGCCGGCTGCGGTTGCGTTTGCGTCCCTGGGGGTTGCATCGCCCGAGGTGCCATGCATGGTTGTGCTGACAGGCACGGAACTGGCGATAGCGCCTTTGGCTGCTTCACTGGTAGTGGGCTTTCCTGCGTCACGATACCAGTCAGCCTTAGTGGTTGAGTCTGCTTTCCGCTTGGCAATCGCAGCAGATCTTTCCATCATGATTCCCTTAGCCTTTTTGTCGATGACAGCAGGTTCGGCGATTCGCGGGTTATGGATAGGCGCTGGTCCTCCCCCGTGGAGTGGCTGATGCCATTGGGCACATGGCAGTCCTTGAAAAGCGGAATGGATTTTACATGAGCCAGAAAAGGAAGGCAAGCCAATTGTGGTGGGGGATCGCGGGGAGCGTAAAGTAAAATCGAAGAAGGAATTCTTATACTTGGTGTCGAATGAAACTTGTGGATATCATCTTAACTGCCGAAAGAATTGACGACAGTGCGTTTTTGCAATCGTTGTTGGGTTCAAGAGAGGAGGGATTGGCGGGCAATTCGATTCCCTTTACGATCCCGTCGTAGTGTAGAGAGAATTGGAGACCGAGTAACACGACCAATCATTTTTAGGAGGTACATGCTCAATGCCGAAAAAGGTACGCTTGCCGATTGTATTGATGTTGGCATTTGCGCTTGCCCTTGGCCTAGCCGGCGCGCCTGGCGCCGCCAAGGTGGCTTACGAGCCATGGGGCCCCCACGTTGACGAGATTATCATGCCCATTATCAAGGAATCCGAGGCCCGGAGGATCGCGTTTGAGCGCGGCGAAAGTGTTGTGTGGGCTGGCCTTACCAAGCCTGAGGATATCGATAGGGCGAAGGTCATCCCCAATGCTGACATGACTATGACTCTTGGTTTTCACATGTTCTACCTTTGCTTCAACATGAGGGAATACCCA
>DUWJ01000043.1 GCA_012842765.1 Bacillota bacterium
AGTATCTCGAAGAAAAGGGGCTTCGCGGCAAGGTCCACGTTGAGATGAACAAGAGGGGGCTTCTGATCAGATTCACAGACACAGTCCTGTTCGACTTGGGCATGGCGACACTGAGGCCCGACTCCAGGATGCTTCTGCGCGATCTGGCGAAGTTCATCGGGCCCATACAGAATGAGGTCGTAGTTGAAGGGCACACCGACAATGTGCCGCTCCGCCGTGGCGCCCAATACGAGACCAACTGGGAGCTTTCTACGGCGCGCGCGACGACTGTCGTTCGTTATTTTATTGAGGAACTGGGACTATCCCCGAAGCGGTTTTCGGCTGCGGGTTATGGCGAGTACCGCCCCGTGCTTCCGAATACATCATATGCAAACAGGGAATTGAACAGGCGTGTCGATATACTCATTATTGCGTCAGATGTGACTGATATTCCGGGGATGTGATGGAATGAAAAAAGCTGAGAATGGCAACAAGAGAAAGTTCAAAAGCAAGCGGAAGACGACGTTTGCAGTTGCGGCACTGCTGGTCGGAGCAATCCTCGGATACTGTCTTGTTGCGCGACGGGCGCCGGGCACGGAAAGCGGCGCGTCTGAGATGGCGCAGACCGAACAGACGAACGCGGATCGAGACGAGATTGGCCCCGAGTACACCTTTGACACGTTTATAGTAAACATAGCTGATACCAATGGCCACCGTTTCCTGAAGTGCACGCTTACTGTCGAGTTCGATGATAAAGCGGGAGTAACGGAGGCGGCGGGAAAGGTGCCGCTGCTTCGCGATGCGATCATAGATGTGCTTTCATCCAAGACCTTGGAGGAGCTCGAACCGGGCGAGCCAAGGGACGCGTTGAGAGCCGAATTAGTCGAGGCCGTCGCCCGCCTTATTGCAAAGGCAGATGTGAAAAGGGTATTTTTCAGTGAATTTGTTGTCCAATAGATCCGGGAGTTGGTTTCATTGGCCGAAGTTTTGACACAAGAGGAGATAAATGCGCTCCTCGCGCAGTTTTCGAAAAGCGAGGAAGAGGATCAGGAACATCGTGGGGCTCTGTCGGATGGTGTCAGCTACACGGTTTATGATTTCAAGCGTCCGAACAGATTCTCCCGTGAGCAGCTGAGAACAATTCACATGCTCCACGAGACCTTCGCGCGCTACCTCTCAACGACGCTTTCAGCGCATTTGCGCACGCCGGTGAAGGTGACGCTCATCGATGTACAACAGCGTATATACGATGAATACCTAAGCTCTCTGAAGTCGCCGGCAGTCATGTATGTCTTTACACCGGAGCCCCTTGACGGACAGGCCATAATAGAATTTAACCCGTACATAGTTTTCATAATGATAGACAGGCTCATGGGCGGCCCCGGACGTGTACGGGGACGAGTGCGCGAGCTCACTGAAATAGAGGAGAAGCTTGTCCGCGCGATGGTGGATCGGGCCATGGACGATCTGAAAGACGCTTGGGATCCTATGGTGAGATTCGATCCCCATATCGATGCATATGAATCCAATCCACAGTTTGCGCAGATAGTCTCGCCAAACGATACCACGTGCGTCATCTCATTCGAGATCAGGGTGGGAGAAGCCAATGGCTCCATGAGCATCTGCATGCCCCATTCCACGTTGCAGCCTGTGCTCCAGAAGCTCAGTGCCCAGCAGTGGTATCAGAAAGGCACCAAGATCAGTTCCGAAAAGTCGGCCAACGCCATCAGCGCTGGGCTCGAGGGAGTAAAGGTTCCCATTGCGGCCTGTTTGGGAAGGGCGTCGATCACCGTCAGCGAGATGCTGGAACTGCAGACGGGCGATGTTATTAAACTGGATGAGCATGCCTTCGACCCTCTCACAGTTGTGATCGGAAACAGCCCGAAGTTTCATGCGATTCCGGGGCTTGTCGGGAAGAATTACGCAATCCAGATCGTTGGCACTGTAGAGTCTACGTAGAAATGAGGGGAATGTCATGAGTGAATTCTCGTGGGACGACATGCAGACTGATGATGATGCTGTTCCTCAGTTTGATCTGACGCCTGAGGTTCCGGAGGCGTCACACTCAAACCAGTCGGCTCAGTCTGCAGTGAGATCATCCAAGCAGGTGCAGGAGGAACAGGCAAATGTACAGCCCGTCCAGTTCATGCCATTTGACGAACCCGGCATGGAAGGCGGGAAAGGCGACAATCTGGACCTGCTCATGGATGTGCCGCTTCCGGTCATGGTCGAGCTTGGGCGGACTACCATGCTTGTGAAGGACATAATGTCTGTCGGGCCAGGGTCCATAATCGAGCTTGACAAGGCGGCAGGAGAGAATGTTGACATCCTCATCAACGGTCGGCTGATTGCCCGGGGCGAGGTTGTGGTGATTGAGGAGAATTTCGGGGTGAGGATCGTGGAGTTCGTCAAGGCACCGGAGAAAGCAGTGCAATAGGAATGGAAGAGAGTATGGCCATGTTGCTCCTGCGCGCTGCGCTTGC
>DUWJ01000458.1 GCA_012842765.1 Bacillota bacterium
CCTGGTATATCGTGTGGACTAGTGCATGGCTCGAGGGGCAAAAGGGGATTCACTTTTCTGTACCGGGCTAACACTCCCCCCGGCCCCACGAGCACCGATGTGTTGAACACACATCCCGGCCATCTCCCATCTGTTTCCAGGAACGAACCTGGAACAACATACACGCCTAGTTCGGCAGCTTTATCCGCAAGTCTGTCTATATCAGGATTAGGCAGGCTAATGGCCGATGTTGCCAGCAACAATGTTTCTTCCGGGTAGGCAATTGGCATTATGGCGAACTCGGGAAAAACGATCAGCTTGACCGGAAGATAGTGCTGGTAGCCGTTGACGACTTGCTCCACTATTCGTATGAGTTCGTCCACTCTCCCTGAGATCTGGCCTCGCTCATCTAGCACAGGTGCATCTAGCTGGCATGCTACAGCCAAGAACTGGCCATCCGAAGATTCTATGTTCTTAATTGCCTTTCACACCCTTTTTAATCAGAATGGTGTCTCCCCCATCCATTACATCCCCACAGAATCTGTCTTCTTGCCATCCGACATAAATGCCACGGTCAATACTGTCACTATGTATGGGAGCATGAGAGCGAACTGCGGAGGAATGTACTCCTGAATGCGCATGGAAGCTGCTTCTGCAACCGCAAAGAGCAATGAGATGAGAGCCGTCCTTACGGGCTTCCCTTTCCCCACAAGTATTGCGGCTAAAGCCATGAAACCTCTTCCGCCTGTCATGTCCCTAATAAACTGCGTCAAATATCCAAGTGAAAGATGCGCCCCGGCGAGTCCGCAGAATCCGCCGCATATTAGGGAAGCCGCGTACTGCATTTTCCTTGCGCTGACGCCTGCAGTCTCAAGAGCAAGGGGCGCTTCTCCGCTTGCGCGCAAGTGGGCTCCGAATGGTGTCCTGTAGAGCAGCCCCGAAGTGATGACCACTAGTATAGGTGTTAGCCATACAGTAACGGAATGGTTGTTGAACACAGCGTCAAGTATTGGGACAGAGCCAAATGCCCCCATACGGATCTTAGTTATGGGCTGTATCTGAGGCGAGTTGAATATGTCAGTGCCGAAGATTCTTACAAGGTATATGGTAAGCCCGGTTGCAAATATGTTGAGGGCAAATCCGATGGCAAATCCGTCACTCTTGAGATCAACAACAAATAGCGCATAAAGAAGACTGAGCACAAGGCAAATGCCGATCGCCCCAAATACGCCCATCCATGCGCCAGCATAGTAACTCAAAAGCACCGCAGTAAAAGCGCCTACTAGCATGAACCCTTCCATGGCAACATTGAGAATGCCAGCGTGAAAAGACACCAATCCGCCTGTAGCAGCTAGAACCACCGGCGTCGCCAATCGCAATGTTGCGCCTAATAGCTCTGCAATAGCCAATCCGCTCATTGTTCTGCCTGCCTCCCCTGTCCATGCTGAGAACGTGTGTTTCCAATAGCTGCACGAAGGCTTCTCTGCGCACATAACACAAACACAATCAAGGTTAGCAGGATCTCGCTCAACTCAGCTGGTACGTTGGTAGCCATCTCCATGCCAGCGGCCCCAGTCTTCGCCAGTGCGAATACGAAGGCTACCAGCGCGACCCCGATCGGATTGTTCTTAGCAACCAAAGCAATTAGTATTCCAGTCATGCCATAACCGGGAGAAAAGGCATCCATGAACCTGTGCCTCACTCCAACTACCTCCATGCCACCACCCAATCCAGCTAGAGCGCCCGAAACCAACATTGCAGTGAGCATGGAATGCTTAGGCATTATTCCTGCAACAGCGCTCGCTCGAGGATTGAGTCCCACCATTTTCCACTCATATCCCACAGTCGTCTTCCTATTGATAAAGGCGATTACTGCAACACATACCAGAGCGATGAAAAACGTACCATTGAATCTACTCAGCGGGTGCAAATGGGAGAGCTGAGCCGATGCCTGTATCATCTCTGTCTCAGGCCACGTAACAGCCCTGTTGCGAAACGGATAGTTCACGAAATAGGAGCAAAGTAGAATTGCAATGTAATTCATCATGAGCGTAACCACAACTTCGTCAGTGCCACGACGAGTACGCAAGACCCCCGGTATAAGCGCCCACAACATGCCCACACCAGCTGCCGTAGCCAACACAAGAATTACATGGATTACAGGCGGAATCCCCTCAGCAAGGCCTACAATAGCCGCCGCAAACGCTCCCAAGTATAGCTGTCCTTCAGCTCCAATATTCTGTATGCCCGCGTTGAATGCCACTGAACATCCGAGCCCCGTCATGATCAAGACCGTTGTATTGCACAAAGTATTGAGCACGCGATAGTTGCTTCCCAGTGCTGACTTGAGCGCCGCAGAATACGCTTCAAGAGGGTTTGATCCTGTGGCCATTATCACTAAAGCTCCCAAGGCAAGCGCTATAAGTATGGCAATGGCAAACGATAGCAAGTCTTTACTGACGGGCGAATACTTGTTCAACATTATCACCCCTGTTGGCAGAGTAGGCTACGGCAAATTAGTCGAACCTCTCAATAGCCCCTATACATAATTCGCGCCGGTCATATACAAGCCCACTTCTTCAATTGTAGTCTCGTCACAGTCCAGATCGGCCACTAGACGTCCCTTGTAGATGACTAGAACACGGTCTGCAATGTCGAAGATTTCCTCTAGATCCGAACTGATCAAGAGAATGCCACAACCTTCATCTCGCTTGGCAAACAAAGCCTCATAGATGATCTGCTTTGCCCCAACATCCAATCCTTGCGTTGGCTGGCATATGACTAGACATCTCAGCTCATGGGAGAGTTCGCGCCCAACCAAGACCTTTTGCATGTTCCCTCCCGAAAGGGCTTCAACTGTAGCAACTCCAGGCCGATCCGGACTCTTCACTCTGAATTCGCTGATGATCTCCTCTGCGAAGGCATCTGCCGCCTTCCAGTCGATCAGCCCGCCTGCGGATACTGGTTCTTCTTGATAGGTCCGGCCAAGAATTGCGTTGTCCGTTATGGAAGCGTCAATAACTAGTCCGAGATTGACCCTGTCTTCTGGAACAAAAGCCATACCCAACTTCCTCCGTTGGCCTACTGGAAGATGCGTAATGTCTTCTCCCATCAGCACGACAGTGCCACTAGACGGCTTCATCAGGCCGACTATGGCCGAAGCCAACTCTCTCTGTCCGTTTCCTTCAACTCCTGCAATGGCCAGAATCTCGCCCTTCCTTACCCTAAATGAAGCATCGAATATCCCGATATTGCCTCCAAGCTCACAAGCAGACATCTTTTTAACCTCGAGCACTGCTTCCCCGATTGCGGATTCTCGTTCTTTCGCGAGTCTGGGAGGACTGGTACCCATCATCAACTCCACCAGGTCTTCTTGGGTAGTCTCAGCCGCCTCCACAGTTCCGACCAATCTGCCTTTTCTCATGACGCTTACCCTATCAGATACGGCCAACACTTCAGGCAGTTTGTGAGATATGAAGATAATGGTCTTTCCCTCTTCCCTCAAATTTCTCATCACATCAAGCAACTCTTCAATCCCTTGCGGACTCAAGATGGCAGTCGGCTCATCGAGGATCATGATGTCTGCGCCCCTATACAAAAGCTTTACGATTTCCACACGCTGCCTAAGTCCAATTGGAAGATCGCAAACAGGTTGATCCAAAGAGACGCTTATGCCGAACTTCTCTGTTAAGTGCTCAATCTCTGCTAGTGCTTGGGACCTATCTGTCAATCCCAATCTAGTCCTCGGTTCACAGCCCAAGATTATATTATCAACAACTGAATATGAGGAAACCTGCATCATATGCTGATGCACCATTCCTATGCCAATTTCAATGGCATCTAGGGGCTGCCGGATATCTGCACGCGAGCCATGTATCCAGATTTCGCCTTCATCGGGATGCACGAGCCCATACAGCACGTTCATGAGAGTCGACTTCCCAGCTCCGTTTTCACCCACAACCGCATGGATCTCGCCACGGTTGATTTCCAAGGTAACGTCAGCACACGCGACTGTGCTGCCGAATCTCTTTGTAATGTGGTCTAGCCGTATGGCGGATTCCACTTACCTTCCCTCCCCAGAAGTGGCG
>DUWJ01000044.1 GCA_012842765.1 Bacillota bacterium
CCGATTACCTGTGAAAAGTCGGGCCCTAGATTTGCACCCAAATGCGCATGCTTAGTTGAGATGTCCCGATTTGGGACTATGCCAGTCTCCAGAAACCTCACAACCTCTTGAAGAGTTCGCGCAGCCACCACCGAGACCTCCGGAATGCACATAGCTTCCCCCGCATTTTCCACAGGCACTACCACTACGGTGCTTCCTGCCTCACGCGCCCCGGCACATGCCGGCAATACTCCCCGAACCGGCCTTATTACCCCCTCAAGAGAGAGCTCCCCTATGAAGGTAATCCCTTCGAGTCCTTTATGAGGGGATTGGCCCGATGCCGCCAGTATTGAAACGGCTATTGGAAGGTCGAGCCCAACGCCGACCTTTCGTACATCAGCCGGCGCAAGATTGACGGTAATCCTGGAGAGTGGAAACTCATAACCAGAATTCCTGATCGCGGCCCTCACACGTTCGCGAGACTCTCTGACTGTGGGATCGGGCAAGCCTACAATGTCAAATGAAGGCAGGCCGCGCGCAAGGTCGCATTCGACAGTCACAGACATGCCGGTTATGCCCTGTAATGCGCATCCTCTCGCCGCAGAGAGCACTGACATCTCCTCCAAAAAGCATCATGATATCACGTTCTTGATATGTGATAGATTTGCATCTCTAAGTCCGCAGGCACCAAACCCAAAAGCCCTTATCGAGATCACATCTACACGCACAGTAGCGCCGCCGCACGCCGCAGAAACCACCGACGCAATCTGCTTAAGGGAACGGAGTTTGGCCGCACTTATCTGCTCTTCAGGCATTCCATAATCCCAAGTGAGCCTCGTCTTGACTTCGATTACCACCAAGGTGTCGCCATCCACCGCGAGAATGTCGACTTCTTTTCTCCCAAAACGCATATTGCAGCCAAGAATCGCATAGCCAAGGCGCTCCACGTACGAGCGAGCAAACTCCTCCCCAGCCCTGCCTACATCCTGTGAACCCATCCACGCATCTCCTCAACCACTATGTTCTGCCCCGTGTCCGCCATTTCCTCCCACAAAAGCAAAAATCGCCCTTTCGGGCGATACTCACCATTTGGGACTAGCTATGTATCTACAGATTCATCAGCTGACTGACTCACCCCGCGAAAAGTCTTCCTGTGCAGAGCGCATGGCCCAAAAGCCGCCAGGTTTCGCAGGTGTTCGGGAGTGGGATAACCCTTGTGCCGCTCAAAACCGTATTCTGGATATACAATGGCAAGTTCGCACATCAATGCATCGCGAACGACCTTTGCCAATATGGACGCCGCTGCAACCGACTGGCTCCTTGCATCCCCTCGAACCAAAGCCACTGCAGGCAAGCGCAGATCCGGAAGATCCTTACCGTCCACCAAAACCAAATTCGGAACGACAGACAACTGATCCACCGCCCGCGACATCGCGCGGAGAGAAGCCACCCTAATGTTGACTTCATCTATCTCATCTTGCCACGCGACTCCTACCCCAACCTCAAGAGCGCTTTCCATGATCTCTTCTAGGACTGCCTGCCTTCTCTTGGCGGAAAGGCGTTTTGAATCATCCACCCCGGGCAGGTAAGATCCTTCACGCAGCACAACTACTGCCGCCACTACTGGTCCAGCAAGTGGCCCCCGTCCGGCCTCATCCACCCCGGCAATCACGTGGAACCCCGCGTTTCTCAGGGAATCATCGAACATGGCAATATCGCTCCGAACAACTTCTTCAGCCATTATTCCAGTCATGGCATTTCCAAAGTTGCACGACCGAGCTTCCCTGACCTGAAATCCCTCACCAGGATATCCGCGGCTCGCGCCATGTCCAACTCGCCTCCAGCCATCATGCACCCACGGCTCCGAGCAACATGCTTCAGAGCCTCATGGGGATCGGCGCACCCCTCACACACCCCGTATCGACTACGATACGCGGCCAGACCCACGCTGTCGAGCCGAGCTATAAGTCCCGTAGCAAGGGCTTCCACATCGTATATGGACTCATCCAAACAGCCGAGAGCGGCCAAGGCAAACCAAACACCCCTATCATCGACGCGAGGCGGCATGATCCCAGGAGTGTCAAGCATCTCGAGATTGCGGTCGATCACAATCCACTGCTTAGCCCGGGTGACCCCGGGGCGATCACCCGTTTTCACCCTCGCTCGCTTAGCGGCCCTATTTATGAATGAAGATTTCCCCACATTGGGAATGCCCAACACAGCTGTGCGGAATCGAACACGCGAAGGTCCTCTCTGAACGTCCGGGCCCGCTCCCGCCTTGGCCGCGGCAGACGCCGCGGCGATGACCTCCGCTACACCTTCGCCTGTTCGGCAATTGGTAGGAACGGCGCAAATTCCCGCTTCCGTGTAGCAATCGACCCATGCTCTAGTGGCAACTGGATCTGCCAGATCCGCCTTGTTCAGCACCACGATCCTGGGCTTGTTGCCGACAGCCTCCGCAAACTCCCTGTTTTCTGTAGATCTGGGAGCCCGGGCATCAAGAATCTCGATGACTACGTCGATCAGCTTCATGCTCTGCTTGATCTGGGATACTGCCTTGGCCATGTGTCCCGGATACCAACTAAAGCCCATTGCAATTCCTCCAAAATAAAATAACGCCGGGCCCGGAGAGCATCCGTCCCGGCGATGCGCATTGCCATCAAGGCATGCCCGGCGCCGCAGCCATGCCGGATTTTGGAGTTCCGATCGCCTCCAGGCAAGTTGGATTCTTAAGCGTTCTAATTCGATCCACCGGCCAATACACCACAAACGCCTTCCCTTGGATGCTGCCAAAGGGCACCATGCCTACAGAATCATCAGTGCTGTCTTGACTATTGTTCCTATTGTCCCCTAGTACGAACACTCTCTTCGTTGGGACAAGGGCCGGGCCGTACTCCCTAGTAGAAGACTCGGCTATATATGGTTCATTCAAACCTGTTCCATTTACGTAAACCATGCCCCCGCTGATCATAAGCTCATCTCCGGGGACACCTATGACACGCTTGATGAACATCTGTCGCGGGTCTTGGGGATACCGAAATACGATAATGTCCCCACGCTGTGGTTCGCGGAATCTGTAGATGAACCTGTTAACTAGGAGCCTCTCGCCATTATACAAAGTAGGCTCCATGGAGCTTCCTTGAACCACAAATGATCTGGCAACGAAAGTCATGATGAAAGCCGCCAGAACCACAGCAACGATACATGCGTTGACATACTCCATGATCACGGATCCCGTCGAACGCGTCTCCTCATGCCCTTCACAGGGGAGA
>DUWJ01000324.1 GCA_012842765.1 Bacillota bacterium
GGCTCGTCAGTTATCCTCGCGATAGAGGATAGACGCCTTGCCCTAGGAACATGGCAGCGCATCCTTCTATGTGAGTTCGATGGGCCGCGCCAGCGGAAAGTGTGGGTCAAGACACTGAAACAAGGCACATGAGAGTCTAAGAAGGATCACCACCTGTGAGGCTGCCCGCATCCGGGACTCTCGGAAACCTCTATCCCAATTAACCACATCATGACCGTATCTGAACGGAGGGTGCCCATGGCTAATTTCCGAATTCCAGATGTCAGACGATTGCCAGCAATCGCGTCTATCTTCGTTATCTTGGCCCTAATCGGATCTGTCTGCGCTCGACCTCTGTCTGCCGCAGCCGATAGTGCAATAACCGTGACCTTCATCGACGTCGGCCAGGGCGACGCGATCCTTGTATCCACAGACGATGGACGCCACATGTTGGTTGACGGCGGACCCAAGGCGGCCGGAGGCAAGCTGGTAGCGACGCTCCATTCCATGGGAGTCGAGCACCTCGATGTAGTCGTATCCACGCATCCCCATGAGGATCATGTGGGAGGACTCATAGAAGTGCTGGACTCTTTCGCAGTTGGCAAAGTACTGGACTCCGCCAAAGCGCACACGTCAGCCACCTACGAAGCCTACCTCAGCAAGATATACGAGAAAGGCATAGCTTTCTCGGCTCCAAGGGCGGGAGATTCATTTGACCTAGGACCCGTTACAATCAAGGTCCGGTGGCCCACCGAGCCCCTTCCGCAAGACATAAACGATTCCTCCTTAGTCCTGGAAGTCGCTTACGGAAAATCCCGCATCCTGCTCACAGGCGACATCAGCGGGCACGTGGAGCGGATATTGGCTGACACAGGAGTCCTAAACCACATCCATCTGCTCAAAGTTGCTCACCATGGCAGCAGAACGTCCACAACCCAGACCTTTCTGGCGCAGACGTCTCCAAGGCTTGCAGTGATACAGGTGGGGCAGGGCAACGACTATGGGCACCCATCAAACCAGGTGCTTACAAACCTGAGATCACGCGATGTCCTCGCATACAGAACAGACGAGCATGGAACTGTGAGCGTGAAGATGAGGCCGGATGGAAAAACATTCTCCGTCCATATTGAACAGCCCGGCAATGACCTGCGAGCGTCATCTTCCAGCGATGTGTTTCACCGAAGTTCATGCCGATACGTGAATACGATCGATGCATCCAGAATTGTCATGATCTCAGACCGCGAACAAGCGATGAATGCAGGTTACAGGCCGTGCAAGCTCTGTAACCCATAGGAAACTCGTGGTGAGGTGATGTCGGATGAAACTTGTAGCCACTCTGGACCGGATCGAGAATGGCATCGCAATCCTTCTGGTACGACCGGAGGAGTCCATACAGATCCTTTGGCCCGTCTCTGCACTCCCAGAAGACGCCGTTGAAGGCGCCATACTCGACATCTCAGTGGACGTCGACAAAGGCAAGACCCAGGCCGCAGAAGAACGCGTTCAATCCCTTCTCGACAAGCTCTTGGGCAAGGGATCTCAGCAATCAACTGAACCGATATGAGCGCAACAAAAAAGGGGCGCACTGCACCAACGCGAATGCCTCCATACACGTGCGCCCATCGACCTCGCGGGGATAAGCCCTACACGATATGGCCATGCCCACCGCAGCCACATCCGCCTTTAGATCTTTCCCCAGGCCTCATGTCATCAGCAATCTTCTTCAGGCCGTCCTGAAGCTGACCTAAAGCAGCTGACAGCGCCTGGGCAAACTCGCCTTCAACCTCTATTCTCCGTCCACACTTGCTGCACACGACGTAGTCTTCGAGCAGAGTCTCAAAGCTGTCTTCTATAATCTCGACATATGGCTTGCCGCATTCGCATGAGAATTTATGCTCTTGTTCCACCTTGCAACAACTCCCAAAACAATTTGAGTCATCGGAACCATTTCAGCCTACGCCCACCTGCGCGCGAAAAGATTGCCAGTCAATCCCGGCAAAACTCCACTCGAGGGGGTGCGGCGAATCACGCTTCCAGTTTACTGACGCGCTCCGCCCTCTTCATCTCCCCTTCTCAGCCAATTCGAGGGCGATTATCGCGGCCCCATATGCCCCCGCAAACTGAGACATAGAAGGAACCGACACCTTCAAGCCAAGCTTGCGCTCCAAGGAAAGCCTCACACCGTCGTTGCGGCTAACACCGCCAGTCATTACCACTTCCGTGGCCAGCCCCACTCGGTGCACCATGCCCGCCAGACGGTCTGCCACGGCGTCACACAGCCCCCTAATGATCGGCTCCCGGGCCACACCGTGCGAAAGCAAGCTCACAACCTCCGATTCCGCAAAAACCGTGCATGTTGAGGAGATCATCGCCGGCTTCCTCGTTGCGCGCCACATCTTGCCGAAATCCGAAAGGGGAACTTCCAGCCTTTCGGCCATAACCTCGAGGAACCGGCCGGTTCCAGCAGCACACTTGTCATTCATAACGAAGTCGGCAACCATCCCATCCTCATCGAGGCGTATGACCTTGGAATCCTGGCCGCCTATATCGACGATTACGTGGGCGGCCTCGGCAAAAGCCCTTCCGCCTCTGGCATGGCAGGTGATCTCAGTGACCGTCCTATCCGCCATCTTCACCATGGACCGCCCGTATCCCGTTGCAACCATTGCTGAGATATCCTCAATGTCAACCACCCCGGCATCCTGCGCTGCCGCTGAAAGAGATTGGAACGCGGTCTTCTCTTGGTCAGTCCCGGTGGATATGACATTGGTTCCCGCAATTCTACCATCCAAAAGCACCACCGCCTTAACAGCAGTGGAGCCCACATCGACGCCTGCCACGTACACCCTTTGCTACCTCGCCTTCTTCGCGTCTATAAGCTCGACAAAGGCCCCA
>DUWJ01000045.1 GCA_012842765.1 Bacillota bacterium
GGCCTTGCCGATAGGCTCGCTGCCCAGGGGATTGCAGTGTTTGGCCCTACAGCGTCCGCTGCCAGGATTGAATCATCAAAGGCCTATGCCAAGGGCTTGATGGAGCGGGCTGGCATACCTACTGCTCGCTATGGAGTCTTCGACGATATCTCCAAGGCGAGGCAGGCTGCGGTTGCGATCGCATCCGACGCTGGAAGGGTAGTTGTGAAGCTGGATGCGCTTGCTGCCGGCAAAGGCGTGATAGTCGCCTCAGGCCCAGAGGAAGCGGGAGCAGCCGTGGATTCTTTGGCTGAATCTGCGAAAGCAAGTAACTGCCGGCTGCTTGTGGAGGAGTGCCTTGAGGGCTACGAGGCTAGTGTTATAGGCATAACTGACGGCAAAGATGTCGTGACGCTCGTGCCTGCCAGAGATCACAAGCGGGCTTTTGACGGTGATGAGGGACCGAATACGGGGGGCATGGGCGCCGTGGCGCCTGCTCCCGGCATCGACCGGGCAATGCTCGATTGGATCAGCAATAGGGTGCTGCTTCCGGCTGTCAGGCAGATGGCGGATGAGGGCCATCCATTTGTGGGCGCCCTCTTTGCCGGCCTGATGATAACGGATGAAGGGCCAAAGGTGCTCGAGTTCAATTGCAGGTTCGGCGATCCTGAGACCCAAGCGATTATGCCTCTTCTCGAAAGTGATCTGCTTGACCTTGTGGAAGCTGCATGTCACGGTCGCATCGGAGAAATGAAGGCAGACTTTGTACCTGGCTATTCCACCTGTGTAGTGTTGGCCAGTAATGGATATCCAGGTCCTTATAGCACTGGGGTGCCTGTTCGAGTGCCTAGCGAGCTTCCTGAAGGCACGGTAGTTTTCCACGCAGGCACGAGGATCTCCGAGGGCCAGCTTGTCTCGGACGGCGGTAGGGTGTTGGGAGTCACTGCTGTCGGATCTACCCAAACTGAGTCGCGTCGGCGCGCATACGATGCGGTGGAGCGCATAGGGTTTGAAGGGGGTTATTGCCGATCCGACATCGGCCTGGACGTCCGTTTTACCGGTGGGGGCCTCTAGGCAATTCTCAAGTTTGCATCGTCCGTGCTAGACGAAGGCACTTCTTGCGAGTCACTCAGAAAACCTGGACGGGACGGCTTGCCTGAGCCGCTCCGTGAATAGCGGAGGTATTCACATGCGTGAAGCGCGTTCGGCCCGCATAAAGGAACGAATGTCTGACGCGCTTGGCGTGCCGAAGGACGTAGCCCTCGATTTGCCTCGGCTCAGTTTGGAGGGCAATGCCAGGCTCGTGATGGAAAACCACAAGGGCCTTATCGAGTATTCTGCTGATCGCTTATGTATACAGACTACTGTCGGCCAAGTATCAATTGTCGGTCGCAAGCTGGTCCTGAGAGGAATAAACAGGGAGAGGATTGTGGTTGAAGGACGCTTTGACAGTCTTGAGTTCCTAGGGTGGGAGGTGTCCTGAGATGGCAACATCCGGCCTGTGGGACTGGGTTCGTGGATATGTTATAATCAGGGTCACAGGCAGGATGATCGAGAAATTCGTTAATATGGCGGCGGCTCGCCACATAGGGCTGTATGATGTGACCACTCTGGGTCCGGGGATGATCACCGCCAGGGTGAGCGTTGATGATTACAGGCGCCTGCATCCGATTCTTCGGGATTGCCAGTGCCGAGCCACCGTGGATGCGCGGGTTGGAGCCCCGTTCTTGATTGCAGCGTTGGGCAGGAGGAAATTCCTCTTCATCGGTCTGATGCTCTTCGTTGCGATTCTCTATGTGATGTCTTCGATTCTGTGGACGATAGAGGTTGTTGGCGCCAATCCCCACCAGGAACAGCAGATTCGCCGCATTCTCGATGATATGGGCGTTAATAGATGGACTCTTCTGTCATCTATCGACTGCGACACCATCAGGTCCGAAATCACGAAATCAGTAGAAGGCCTGGCTTGGGCAGGCGTGGAGACTCAAGGTACTGCCCTGATCGTGCGCGTGGCTGAAAAGGTTCTGCCGGATGCTCCCGTTTTCCCGATCGATCTGATTGCGTCAGAAGATGCCATAGTTGTGAAACTGATTGTCCTTGCAGGCGATGCGTGTGTAGCTGAGGGGCAGACGGTCGTGGCAGGCCAGGTGCTTGTATCAGGAAAAAGCGCGTCGGGTGCGGGTGGTGATGCGGCACATGCCAGGGCTATCGTCGAAGGCCGCGTGTGGCGCGAGGGCCGCGCAGTAGTCCCGCTCAACGTGGAAGAGCGCGTGAGGACCGGGCGCAAGTCAATACATTACCGGGTTTTATGGGGCAACCTCGATTTTCGTCTGGGCAGGGTTGGCAGTTTTGAAGCTTTCGATACCAAGGAGTATAGAAGGGACTACCGTCCTGGCGTAGAATTTATTAGAATTGAGCGATACGA
>DUWJ01000325.1 GCA_012842765.1 Bacillota bacterium
CCGCTTCAGCGCCCAGCAATCGGCGCTCAATAGTAAGAAACCGAAACCTCCTTGCCAAGCTCAACAAGAATCCTCGCTATATCATCCATCACCCGTTCCTTTAGTGTAGTGCTTATCGGCAAATCGGGGTTTTGATGAGCAGGGTTGACAGCCTTACCCACCAGCAATTCCACATGGTCGGCATCGAGCAACATTCGCGCCAGCCTGCTAGCGCCATCCTTGCCATGAACAGGTTCACCCTGAATAAGGCGATCCAACGTCTTTGAAAGCGTTATTATCCCCTCTGTAACCAAATCGATCCCATTGATGCTCGCAGTCGGAGGCATGCCTCCATGGATAGTGTCAAGATCGACGTGGAGGGATTCCCCGATCTCCCTCGCAACAATCTTGCCTGTAGTCCCTCCGCACACTACCTTGGTCCCAACCGAACTCATCAATCTGGCCACCATTTTCCGGTCATCCTCGGGCTTCTTCGGGGGACCGACCGCCACCGTGAGACAGCGCGGTTCACGAATGACTACAGCAACCGCAGTGGTGTCATCTCCAGGCTGCCCGGCATAAAACTGATCACACACATTCACAAGCCATTTTGCAAGCACTGATGCTCTGCTCTCCTGATCGTTGATTTTCTTGATGTAGTCTGCAACATTGGGCCAGCCCCAACCGAGGTTGAGGACCCCCCCTACTCCGGCATAGATCACCCCGTCCGAGACGAGGAATAACCTGTCGCCAGCCTTTAGCTGAAATCGAGCCTCTTTTATCACTTTGTCAGCGACTATTCTGTCAGACGACTCTATTGGAACAATCATTCCATCTGAATAGTAGAAAGCGTCTGGATTGTCGTACTGCACAAGATAAGCACTGCCGTCATTCTTTATCTGCAATATCGTCAGTGTTGAGTAAGCCACCTTACGCACCTGACATATGGGCAACGTGTGGCCTATAGTTTCTACAACATCATCAATGGACGCGCCGCCGCGAAGCATGCTCACCGCTATAGTAGATGTGAGAGTCGCCAGGATGTTGGCTTTTACGCCCGATCCGAGGCCATCGCTGAGCACGACGGTGACCATGTCGCCACTGCGGGCAATCTCCACTCTGTCGCCGCACAGCTCCTCCCCATGCTTAGGCAGAGAAGTAAACGCAGCCTCAACATGAAGTTCACTCATTAGCGCGTCAACTCCTCATCCTGCATCTGCTTGATCAATTGCGTAAGCAGCAATTTAGTCTCAGCGGTCGTCTCCCCCAGAAGCCCCGCAATCTCCTGCGCAACTCGCATCTGCCTGTCGATAACCGCTCCAGCCTTCTCCAACGTCTCCTCTCGAGCTTTCTGTATCGCCCGCGCCGTATCGTATTCAGCAGTTATGTCGGTTCCGATCGCCACAGCCAGATCGCGCACTTCAACGTAGAATACGATCTGCGATGTTCGCAGCTCGCCCCCTAAATGCTCCTCCTCGATGCTTATCAATTCCTTGGTCTCGAAAACCCTGCGGAAAGGCTCCGGATCCATGGCTACACTGACGTGCTGTCCCACACATGACTCCGCACTGAGACGGAACACGGATTCAAACGCCGGATTGACCAGGACTATCCGCAGGTCCCGATCCACAGCGACTATTGCATTTGGAGTAGAGCTGATTATCAGGTTAGACATAGACTCCGCGCGCCGGCGCATGTAGGGAATGCACATCTCAACTTCAGCCATGCCTCGATAGACCGCTATAGCCTTGTCGCGACATGAGTTGTAACCGCATGCTCCGCAGTTGAGCTCGTCTTCGGGAGAGAACTTGTCTGTCTGAGCGAGGATTTCCCGGATCTCGTCCTCAGTCGGTATGGGCAGATTGACTTCGCGCACCTTAAAGGATATGCTGAGCAATTCTGGCCTTGGCGGATCAACAGCCCTTCGCTTGCCTTCGGGCGATGCCTCCTCATCGGCGCTGCCTGCACGCCCCCGCAGAGTGTGTTCCACTACCTTACGCCGCCTAGACCACAAGTCCGCATCAGCCAGAACGCAAGGTCCGGCTACGCACCCTCCTTCGCAGGAAAGTATCTCCGCGAGCCTGATATCACTGTGGGCCTTAGCATGCTCCAGAAAATCGATAGCCTCCTCGATCCCTGTTATGCAGATGTCTGCGCTTCCCATACCACCGTTTGGGATTCCCGCCGTTGCCATCATGCCGCCCTCAATTGGGAACAGCCTCGCCACGCCCGGCACGCGCCCGTTCCACTCGCTTGGCTCCTGGGCTGCGGGGACGATGCGAGCCTCTTTAAACAGACTGTCCAGTTCCTCGAAGGTCAATACTGCGTCGACAGCGCCTGCGGCCTCTTCCTTCTCCGCCTCCTGCTTCTTAGCTATGCAAGGCCCTGCAAATACGACTTTGGATCCCGGCCCCATCTCATTCTTGAGCATTCTTCCATGGACAACCATGGGTGAAGCCACAGGGACCAAATGGCCCAATAGATGAGGATAATACCGTTCGACCAGGTTTACAATGACCGGACAACTGGTTGCTATGGCAGGTTTTTCGCACCTGTCCAAAGCCTCCATGGTGGATATCGTGACATAGTAGGCCGCTTCAGCCGTTTCCGTGACTATGTCGAACCCAAGTCCTCTGGCTGCGGTGGCAAATGATCCAGGGTCCACATCGTTGAAGCTCGACACGAAAGATGGCGCCACGGAAAGAGCAACCTTCCTGCCCGACCTGAGGATATCGCGGACAGCCCCGCGGGAATCCCGGACTTGCTTGGCTCCCTGAGGGCATATTCGCACACATGTTCCGTCGCCTATACACAGCTCATCAACGACTTCAGCGTGTCCGTCCACCACCTTTATGGCCTTCATAGGACAGTGACGCACGCACTTATAACAATCCTTGCAATTGGCCCTTATAGTCGTGATCAGACTCAATTGTTGCAGCCCCCTTGATCATCTACATCCGAGTCGCACTCGCGATTCTTCAGGTTTTTGCCCCCTTGAGCCCTTTTCAATCTCCAAGTGCAGCTAAGGCCCGGCACCAAGACGCGTTGTCCTGGCTCACCAGGCCTCATTGACCGTCATTATCATCTCCAGTTTTTGGGGTCAGACCAAGGGGGGCAAGCACGCGCTCTCTGAAGATGTCCACGGCAGCATCTGGATTCACCGCGGAATAGATATTGCCATCGATATCGATGGTTACGCCTTCGGTGCAACGTTCCAGGCAAAACACGCCTTTGAGCTCGACCAGGTTGTAAAGATCGTAGTCGGATATGAGCTTCTGGAACTTCTCGATGACTTCAGGAGCACCCTTGATATGACACGAGCTTCCAACGCATACCGAGATGGTGACCATTTTATCGCCGTCCCAACTTTGTGCAGTCTTTCACAATTCAATAATAACAGTTTCCGCCACAATATACAACACTTCGTACAAGACAATTTGCGCCCAGCTGATTTTGGCCGCTTTCGGCCCGCATCCGCCTGAGATTGATGCATTCGTGCATGTGGGGCCAGTTGTATGAAAGCTCGCCTAAGAACGTCCAAAAGAGCAGACCAACTGCCCTGCGAATAAGTTCCTGCATGATCCTAGGATCGGCGCTTGCAAGGTAGAAAGCGATCCCGGTCCCCAAACCTCCATATCAGACTCCCGCGCGCTAACTGAGCGGTCAAACCGAAGGCCTCAGGCTTTAACCACGCATTCCCTCGCACCGAGCAAACACTGTAAGAGCGCAATATGCGCGTGAAACAAGAAATCGCGACCTTTAAATGGCTTTCGCCCCACACTTCTCCATTATGCTGTATCAATGCTCTGCGGCCACAGAATGGGATGTCTGAGCGCTGGGGACTCCGAGACGGTTAGACACGTCCCGAGGCACGAAGACGGGGGGCCGGAAATCCCCAGAGATAGAACCACCGCCACAATGGAAAAGGCCACGGAAACATCAGTTCCGCGGCCTACCCCATGGGTGATCCTAAGACTTCTAGATGCGCTCGAAGTGCTCGACTTCAACCACAAAAACTGTTGCTCCCCCTGCTATAACCTCGATTGGAGGAACTGCAAGGCC
>DUWJ01000326.1 GCA_012842765.1 Bacillota bacterium
CCGATCTCCATATTGAGTGAGCCCATGAGCTCGCCCATTATGTCCTGGGCCCGAGTGAGGTTATTGTGGGCAGCCTCCCTATTCCCCTCAGCAAAATCGGTCTTGGCCTGAGTTGCGAACCTTATGGCACCATCATATAGCATGAGGACAAGGTTTTCGGGTGGCGCCGTCTGAACCTGGACTTCCATGTATCTGTTATAGGCACTGGTCATCATCGAACCGCCATCCCTTCCATTGGCCGCCCTGCATTCCATCATACTCCCATCGACTTAAACTGCGCGTCCATCCACATCTGCTGCTGGTACATGGCCGCAAGCGCCTTTTCCATTTGAGTATACTGTCTGATCAACGATTCTTTTCGTTTTTCGAGGCGAGCCTCCATCTCTTCTATCCGGCGATCTATGTCTTTTGTCTGTTCCTTCAAAACCTTTTGAGTCTGAGATATCAGCCCCGATGTGCTCTTCACAAGTTCGTCAATGTACTTTTCATACTGAACTGCTATGCCCTGTTCCGCCTCGTTGAAAAGCCTGAGGACAGATTGTGGGTCACTTGTTAGGGCTTCCTTCAGCTTCGCCTCATCGATGGTGAGCGTACCGGTGCTGGAGCCAACCTTCCTCCCCGGAGCGCCCGTGGATATGCCTACCGCCAGAAGCGAATTGAAACCCTTGGGCTGCCCTTCCACAGAGGCCATTGTGAGACGGCGGAGAGATGTCTGAATCCCGCGCACCGCCGAATTGCCCTGCAGAGCTCCGGCCGTCTTGGTCTCCTTGTCGTACGCAGTCAAGCTCGACAGGAGGTCCATAGTGGAGTTGTACTGATCCACGAATCCACGTATCGCCTTGGCAGCAGATTCAGTGTCTTGGAAGACTGTTACAGTGACCGGATCCTCGCCCACATCCTTGAGGGTCAAAGTGACATTAGTCAGAATCCCGGAGACCGTGTTAGACGCAGATGAAAGCTGAGCACCATCCTGCACCCCATCTACGCGGAAGAGGGCGTTCTTCCCGTATTCCTGCTCTGCGCCGGCAAGGCCCACAGCAGAGAGGAAGTTGCCTCCCACATCATCCATGGTGATCGTAAGACCTCCCGTCTCCTTTGAGGCGAGAACGAGACTGTCAGAAAGGACATCGTACGTGGCGGTTACACCCGCAGTCGATGCGTTAATCCGGTTTATGATGTCGTTTATAGCATCGCGGTTGGCATCGTACTCTATAGCAACCCCGTTCAGCTTGAACATTCCCTTGGTCGTCGCGCCCTCGGATATCGTAAGACGGAGAGCAGACGAAGCTTCATTCACAATAATGGAGTTGTCGGCAACACCATCCGCCCCATCACCCAATTCAGGCGTTTGGGTGTCGGTGATGACGAACCTGTCATTCCTCTTCCCCTCGAGCCCTGAAACGCGGACCCTGATCGTGCCCGGCTCAAGCCCTGCCGCCTCGTTCATCTTCGCCTCAAGCTCCGCCGCGATCAGCTCCATGTCGTCGCCTCCGGATAGGGCGCCAGTAGTGTATTCCTGACCTCGATAGGTGAACACGACAGTCGTTCCCTCATCCAGCGCCGTCGCAAGCTTGCCCTCGGTCTCGCCCTCCACAACACCGCCTGTGACCGAATGGGCAATTCCAGTTGCCAGCCTCGCCTTGTTCAACGCCACCGTAGTCTTGGCCACGCCCAGCACACCATAACTCGATACAGTCTCGCCGGCGGGGACACCAAGGACCTTGGCCGCCGTAAGGAAATTGCTGGTATCGCCGCCGCTTCCCAGCCGAATCGGTCCAGACCCGGGCTGGGCACGAAGGACAAGCCTATTGTCCTCGACCGAGGCCGTAACGCCTGTGCCCGAGGAATTGATCTTTCCAAGGATCGAATTTGAGCCAGCGTCGTCAACCCCATCGCTCATCACAGTGTCGGTATCGATGCGGATAGCCACGCCATTGACGGTAAACGTCCCAACAGTTGGCATCGTGGCAAAACCCGCCTCCGATAGCTTGACTCTCAGGTCAAGCTCCCGACCAACCTGCCCACCCGAGGCCACCTTAGTGGAAGTAGCGAGCTGATCCACCCATATCTTGTAGACAGCATTGGCAGCACCCGAACTTGCAGTTGCCGTGACCAGCTTGTCGTTGGACGACGACGCAGACTTTGCATTTATCGTAGCTTCAAGTTTCAATGAAGAGGCCTTCGATTTGAGGTTTGAAAGACGAGTAGTTATGTCGCGCCACGCATCCGACCTTACCTTTATCTGATCCTTTTTCTTCTGCATCTGAAGCACAGGCTTGCGTTCAAGCGCTATCAATTGCTCTATGAGTTGGGCGGTATCATAGCCCGACGCCAGGCCGGAAATGCGAAAATCTCCTGCCATCGTTATTCACCTCCAATTCAAGGTTTTTCGTTGATTATCCCACGAGCCATCTCGGTCATCTGGGCGACAAGGTCGAGCATTTTTTCCGGGGGAATCTCCCTCAGAATCTCCCCGGTCTGCGTATCCTCAAGTTTGACCACGATCTGCCCGGTGCCCTCGTGAACCGAGAACTTCGCCTGGACTTCGAGCGCTTCGAGCGCCTTGTTTGCCCGTCGCACCTGAGCCCTCACATCATCCTGTTGTCTTCTGGGCGTTTGCCAGTTCCAC
>DUWJ01000327.1 GCA_012842765.1 Bacillota bacterium
CGCATGCAGTCGTGTTGAATATGGAAGAGTGCCATCTCTTCGAAGCAAGCACGGAGAATGCCATCGCCATTAAGTAGACATGGGGATAATAATGCCGGGGCCTCTCTTTGGCCCCGGCATGCTATTGTACGGACTGATATTGGACAGGGGGCGCTGAAATGAAGAACAAGATTGAGCATGGAAAACGCCATTTCATCGGTGTAGATTTGGGCGGCACAAAGATCGCTTCGGTGCTGGTCAATGAGGATAACCTTCCGCTAGCCAATGTTCAGATGCCAACATGTCCCGAAGAGGGGCAGGATGCTGTAATGGAGAGGATTATCGCTTCAATTAGCGAGCTTGCGTCGAAACTTCCAGGGGGAATCGATGATGTTGAAGCCATAGGCATTGGGTCGCCAGGCCCTCTTGATAAGGAATTGGGTATGGTAGTGGATGCGCCAAACCTCAAATGGAAAGATGTCCCAGTCACATCAACAATACATGTTGCGACCGGACTTCCGGTATATCTCGAAAACGATGCCAATGTGGCCGCACTGGCTGAGAACCGTATGGGAGTGGGCCGTGGGACGAAGAACATGGTCTACATAACGGTGAGCACTGGTATTGGAAGCGGACTTATCCTCGATGGCAGACTTTATTCGGGAACCACGGGCGGTGCAGGCGAACTAGGTCACGTTACCGTGGTGCCTGACGGTCCTATGTGCGGGTGCGGCAACAGAGGTTGTCTTGAGTCCTTGGCTTCGGGGACAGCGATTGCCAAGCGCGCGCGGGAGGCAGCTACCCGTACCGCTGGCAGCGGAATTCTCTCGGCAGCCGGTGGCAAGATCGACAATATCGATGCGGTACTCGTATCCTCTTGTGCTGAAGCAGGAGATCCTACGGCGACTGCAATATTGCGCAACGCTTTCGAATATCTTGGTATTGTGGTCGCGAATATAGTGAACTTGCTCAACGTGGAGATGGTGGTTATCGGCGGGGGGGTATCCCAGATAGGCGGCATGCTTTTCGACACGGTCAGACGGGTAGTGGATTTGCGCGCTTTTCCGTTCATGGCTAAAGATGCCAAGATCGTTCCTGCTGCTTTAGGGGTAGATGCGGGGATGTTGGGCGCGGCGTGCTACGCCATGGAGAAGCAGTCTGGGGAAGATTGAGCCCAGAGCGGTAGGATATGATTATCCGGGGGGAAGACAGTGAAAAGACTATGCCTGGCACTTATCATTGTGTTCTTGCCGGCGCTGGCGGTGATGATGTGGTCAGCGCGCACGTCCGCGGCGCATTTCCCGGCAGGGGTGGGGCAGAGGCTTATCTGGGAAGCTGATGATCCAGAAGGCGATGATTATGGACCGGGAACATATGTTTATCCCACCAACCCGGCATTCGCCCCGTTCTCCGGATTATTCGACCTAATAGGGTTCAGGGTTTCCTGCGATGATGAGAATGTTTACTTCGACACCAAACTGGCCAAGATTTCTAACACTTGGAACGCGCCCGAGGGCTTCAGTCATCAGCTCATCAATATATATATCGACACAACCTCTGGCGCTGGCCGAACCGATACTCTAAGGGAAGGAGCCTTCGTCTCTTTCGCGCCGGAGTATGCATGGGATGTGAATATCAAGATAATGGGGTGGGGCGGCAGCCGGGTATTTTTCGCATCTGATAATCCGGCATCGGCTGGTATCATCGAAGGATTGTCAGTTGAGGCTCTTCCCGATGGAAATACTATACGCGCCACTGTGTCGCGACAAGTGATCGGAGAACCTCTTGACTCCTGGAAATACTACGTGCTCGTTTCTTCTCAGGATGGCTATGGGCTCGACAACTTCAGGCCGGTCATGGGGGAAGCGGGTCCGTGGGTTTTTGGTGGAGGTTCTGATCTCAACATCAACCCCAACGTAATAGACATGCTCGCCCCGGAGAGTGGTGTATATTCCCAAGAAAGTCAACTAGGTTCATGGGATGTGTCTGAGCGTCGATACGCCAGGATTGTGCCGGCCAATGCCCAGCTGCACAGGAGGCACCTAACCGTCAGAACCGTCATCCTCATTATCGCTGTGGGCGGCGCTGCGGCGCTGGCATACATCTACTTTAGGGGCAGGAGCAACGTTGGAAGGGGTTAAGGGGGAGCACGC
>DUWJ01000328.1 GCA_012842765.1 Bacillota bacterium
GCGTTGAGCTTCATCTTCTCTGCAGCCACTTCATCAAGGTCAATTCCAAGTTCGTTGGCGAGGAATAGAAGGTATATGTAGATATCGGCGATCTCCTGTTCTATTTCGGTCCGCTTTTCCCGACATCTCTCATCGAGCTCCGCATCTTTGGTCCATTGAAAGAGCGAAAGCAGCTCCGACGCCTCCGCTACAAGCGCTATCGCTAGGTTCTTGGGGGTATGGAACTGGCCCCACTCTCTTTCATCGCGGAACACGAGCAGCAACTGCATTAGTTCGCTTCGGGCATGTGCTGTTGTAACCGGTTTGTCCATCAACCGAAAAGAGCCTCCTCAAAATGGTTTCGGGTTGCCTGGTCGAGGAAGTATACGTAGGTGCCTTTCATGCCGCGGGATAGAGGTGTCCCTCCAAGACTCATCGGCTGTTCTTCCCGTGGCATGGATCTACTTGCCCGCTGCTTCCTTATAGATGGTCTGAAAGCACCTCCCATTGAGCTATCTTCTGGACTGTGGGTTATCGTTGTACTGCTGGTGAAGTTGCAGGCAGTCCCGAGAGCATGCATGCCCCAATGCGCGTTCATGCTCAATCTGGGCATTCTGATAGGCCCTACAAGCTGCGACCTCTGCAGACATTTCCACGGCAAGCAAGCGCCTGCCATGTCTTGTTCATCCAACCCACGTAGCGGCAGAGCACCCACAACTGCCGCACATGATCCTGCACACGTTTTTGGGGCAAGCCTCCTTACGCCAGCTGCTCATCTTGTGCGCCGAGTCATAACAATACCTGCCAGCGTCAAGGCAATTCCCGTTATTGCAATCGGAATATAGATGTGATCTGCGATGCTTACCACAAACCTATCAATTGTAGAAAGTACAACATATATCAGCACCCCTGCTGATGTAGTGAGACTCGGGTTCTTCTTCACTGCTGCTTCACCTTCACCAACTGCATTATTTACGCACAAACCAAGGAATCTGCCGCTTCAGTATAGCAGAACAGTCTAGGGCGTCAAACAGGCTCCACCTGGAGCTTCAATCAGTCTCGATGCCTCTATCGGCCCCATGTTTCTTGGATTGAGCAACGTCCTTGCGGCGCCCATCTCTGAACGTCTGTGCTTATACGATATTCTCGATAATAAACAGCAATAATGCCATCGGGCATTGGGCCCCAATGCCTAGAGCCACTATCTCTTGAAGGATTCAATCATTATTTATCTAATTCTGTAATGTACGCTTGCGTCTTGCAATCGTCCCTAAGTCTGCTCTTGATGGATGGTGTTGGTATGTCGACTTCTAGTTCAGATATGGCAAATGCCACTCAACGCTATATGGCAAGGATTCACGGGATGCCTCTCCTCTTTCCCGAGAGCCGTCTCACTGCGCAACTGCGTCTCTCGGGACTGTCTGATGAGGAGATTATGGAGCATGTCTATGTCAATAATTCGTTCCAATTTCCCACTAGGCGCAAGATACGCGGGGTCACTCGGGTGATTTTATCGCGTCTCGACGCGCTCAGCCCTGAGCTCTTGAAAGTGCTTGCCCACGGCCCTTCCGACTTGGCGCGCATCACCTTGGTGTACGCGATCATGAAAACCGACAAGCTGTTTCGGGATTTCGTGTCCGTGGTCTACATGCCAGCTGCACGCATAACGTCCGGGCGGATCGAACGGTCGGATGTGGACGCATTTTTCCGCATGTTGGCGGAGCAAGACGAAAACGTTGCATCCTGGTCCGAAAAGACTATAGAAAAGCTCAAGCAAACGGCAGTGAAGATGCTGGCAGATGCGGGACTCATTGACTCCACGCGCGCAAGGCATGTGCAGCATCCCATATTGTCTCAGGAATTCCGTGCCTTGCTAAAAGCAGCAGGCGATAGTGCATATATCGAAGTCCTCACGGGGGGAGATGTATAAGCATGAGCGCGAGAACACCAGAACGCCTCGACGAACTAGCCTTGAAACTCAAGGATGAATCGTTTCTTTCTAGGAAAGGGCTAGGGAATGAAGTTAGTGTATGGATCTTCGACTATGATCCCGCTGACGAACTGCTAGTACGCCAATTCATTCGCCAGCAGGTTGAACGTTCTCAACTTCCGGGTTCTGTGGGGCGGATAGCTGGATTCGACCTGTATGAGCTTGCTATGGAGATAGCGGAACGCAAAGGGGTACTCGATCGCCTCGAATCGATGGAAGAGACGCGCGGGCCAGAATATCTTCTCGAGGCGATGAGGTCGATACTTTGGGCTTCCGAGTTCGTATCCCTGATGAATGAGCGCATTACCGATGAAAGCCTGGTGTTCATCACAGGGGTCGGCCGGGTTTGGCCACTGGTGCGCTCGCACACCATTTTGAACAACCTCGGCGGACGGCTGGACAGCCTGCCTGTGGTACTTTTCTTTCCTGGATCATATGACGGACTCTCTCTGCAGCTCTTCAACATCCTAGACGACGACAACTACTATAGAGCTTTCCAGGCAGTCCCAACAAGATGAATTGCTAGCCAATTGATGTGCACGGGGGTGGTTTCCATTAAGATTCGCGATATGTTCGTGCAGCCGATTGATAGGGACATCAAGGGCGTCATCAAAGTCGGCCAGACTGAAGAAGAAAACCTCAAGCAGGAGCTTGAAGAGTATGTCGTCACAAATGAAGTCCGCAAACACATCGGAAAGTTCTATGATTCCTTCAACAAAAGCATAGATCGGCCATACGACAAGATGGGCGTCTGGATATCAGGATTCTTCGGTTCAGGAAAATCGCACTTGCTGAAGATCCTCGCCGCCTTACTGGAAAATGGCGAGGTGGACGGGCAAACGGCCATAGACTACATCGCTCCCAAGCTGGAAGATCCAATGCTGGAGGCGGAGATGCGACGGGCAGCCTCGGTTCCCAAAGATGTTGTCCTCTTCAATATAGATTCCAAGAGTGACGCCTCGTCTTATATCGACAGGCCTACAGTTGTCGAGGTTTTCGCCAGGGTCTTCTTTGAACACCTTGGCCTCTGTTCGAACCCGACCTGGCTCGGGTACGCGGAATGGAAGATGATACAGCGAGGCTTTTACGAAGACTTCTGCCAGGAGTTTGAGCGCGTAGCTGGTGCACCTTGGACGGTGCGACGCGAGACGGCAATGTTCGAGGAAGACAATATCGCTCAGACGATGAGGAACATCGGCATTTTGGGTGAGAACAGCCAGTCCAATTTCATCACATCTGCCAAGCAATTCTATGAGATGTCTCCTGAGGACTTCGCCCTCATGGTCCGCGAGCACCTGAAAAGCCAGGGTCCGGATCACAAAATCGTCTTCCTAGTGGATGAAATGGGACAGTACATAGCCAACGACGAGCGCATGATCCTCAATCTTCAGACTCTGGCTGAAGACCTGGGGACCCATTGCCATGGGCGTGCCTGGATCGCAGTCACTTCGCAGCAGGCGATAGATGAAGTTGCAACAGAGATTAAGAGCAAAGACTTCTCCAAGATCCTGGGCCGTTTCGATACTCGTCTTTCGCTATCGTCAGCCAATGTGGATGAAGTCATCAAGAAACGCCTCCTGGAAAAGACGCCTGTAGCGCACGATACTCTGACCCTGTTCTATCACGATAAGGAGGCAGTCTGCAGGAACCTCTTCGCTTTCTCCGACGGAACACCGGGGCAAAGGCTCTATGCAAGCCCCGATGAATTCGCAGAGAACTACCCCTTCGTGCCATACCAGTTCGACCTCCTTCAGTCTGTATTCGAAGAGATACGCAAACACGGAGCGTCAGGCAAGCATCTGGCAAAAGGAGCGCGATCCATGCTATCTGCGGTGCAAGAGACAACTCTCGCCATCGCCGATTGCGAGCACGGCATTCTCATTCCTTTCAACAGATTCTATGATTCCATGGAAGAGTTTCTGGAGCCTTCTGTGCGGGAGATTATCGAGCGCGCCAAGGCCAATCCGGATCTGGAACCGATGGATGCCGAAGTGCTCAAAACCCTTTTCATGCTCAAGTACATCACCAATGAGATGCCGCCTACAAGGGAAAACGTTACGGTTCTCATGCTCGCAAGCATCAACCAAGACAAACTCGCTTTAAGAAACAGCATCACAGAATCGCTCGATCGCCTAACGAGGCAAAACCTGGTCCAAAAAGACGGTGACCTATACATCTTCCTCACCGATGACGAACAAGAGATAGATAGGGAAATAAGCAGGGTCAAATTGGACGAATCGATGCTGTGCAGGCACTTCTATGACACAATCTTCGCCAGCGGCGAGATATTCAAGGCCAAAAAGATCAGGTACAAGAATGTGTATGACTTCGATTTCTACCAACGCATCGATAGTGTAAGATTTGGGTCTGCGAAGGCCGAAATAGGCATGTGGATAGTCACCCCCTTCTCCTATTCCAAGGATGACCCTGGAGAACTAGAGGAGATCCTGCGGGAGTCGGCGCTTGCGCCCCACGAGTGCCTGATGGTTCTGGAACATGACAAAGAACTGGTACAACAAGCAGAATCGTATTTGAAGCTCGATACATACCTGAAAAACAAGAGCCGCGCTCATCTGCCCACGAACATCGAAGAAATCCTGCAGAACCGTGACAAGCAACGAAATCGTCTGAAGGACGCATCTGTGGCGTCCATTCGACGCGCTATATCCAATGCGGATTTCTACATAAACGGCCGCAAACTCGATTTGAGAAGCCGGGATCCAAAGTCAAGGATGATCGAGGCGCTCGAACGCGTTGTGCCGGCGGTCTACACGAAGATCGACTATATGCAGTACAACTACTTTACTACCACTGATCTTAAGCACCTTCAAAGCCGAGGCAGACTAGAGCAGCTTGACGCAAATAGGCGCGCCGTAGACGAGATCCGGCAATTCATTGAGGATACGTCCTCACAGGCTCTGAGAGTCACGATGAAAACCATCGTCGACAGGTTCACTGACAAACCCTACGGTTGGCTCCATTACGACATCGCGGGATGTGTGATAACGCTTCTGCTTGAAAACGAGATTGTTCTCGCATACGAGGGCAGCAGACTGGATGAGAAAGATCGCAGGCTTGTGGATTACCTGACCAAGTATTCGGAGATGGATCGAGTCCTGGTTCAACACAAGAGGCCCGATGATGACGAACTTATCCAGGCAATACGAGAAGCCTCGTTCAAGATCTTCGACAAGGCAAACTTGGCCGGGGAAACAGAAGACGACGTTGTTAGCGAGTTTTGCGACTTGATCAAACATGAACTGGGTAACGTAGAAGACCTCAAGCGTTATTACAAGTCCTCAAAATACAGCTACCCGGGCCGCGACATCCTTGATCGTTGGACGGCTAAGCTCCGCAGTATCCTACAGTTAAAGGATACACAAGGACTGAAAATGCGGCTCAAAGAGGACACTGATGAGCTTGCGTCCATGGCACACCAGGATGTAAGCTGCGTCAAGGGCTTCTTCAAAAATCAAGTAGAGTATTTCGAGAAAGGCCTAACGGCACTACGCCTTTACGACGACAATTCCATATGGCTGTCCGATGCAACTACTCGTGAAGCCGCAGGCAAACTGCGCAACATCATCGAGTCGCCAGCCCCGTATGAGGATATAAGCAGAATCCCGGAACTAGTAGAGACTATCAATAAAGACTACCAACGAGCACTCGATCAAGCGCGTTCCAAATCTTCCAGAATAGTTCTAGAACACAAGAAAACCGTGGAGAATCGCGTGTCTCAACTCTTGGCTGCAGATGGCCCGGAAAAGGACGCCATTAGCCAAATCGCAACCAAGGCGCAACGTGAGTTTGAGTTGATACTCAGCACTGTAGAGGGAAGCAACAGCCTATCCCATGTCATAGCCGTTCTGCCCAACTCGGAGAAACTTGCACATGATGTGATTGAGCAACTTGACAGCATTACACTGTCACCAGTAGCGCCTACAATGGAAGCCGTGTCATTCGTTGAGGTTGTAAGATCCACGTCGCTAGGCAGCAATGGACAGCTTAAAACCGTCCATGAAGTGGAGTGCTTCATTGAAGAGCTAGGCCAAGCACTCAAAGAACAGGTGGCAAATGGCATTGTAGTAAGGTTAAAAGAGCGATGAGGTGAGAAGCTGTGGACAGGACTTCGATAGAGAAATTCGCCACATCGGCAAGACGCCAGCTAATGGAGGATGTAAAACAACGCCTCTTTGAGCTTGGTCTTTCCCGCAGCAACGTCACAAAAGGCGATATTCCGCGTGATGATGCTGTTGGTCTAGACAACAAGATGCTTACACCAACCCAGGCTAATCAGCGACAGAAGCTGATCGCACAAATTGAGTCAGACGGATACGACAGAGTTGTTGAGCAAGCTGCTTACACCTGGTTCAACCGGTTCACGGCTCTCCGGTTCATGGAGGTGAATGGCTACCTTCCGAGCGGAGTCAGAGTGCTGTCGGCAGCAGGGGAGGATCCCAAAGACACACTGGCCCGTCCCGACGTTCTAAGGCATGCAACTACGGTTCCCCTTCCGGTAAACCGTGAGCGAGTTCTGGAGCTCCGGTATGCAGGAGATGATGAAGCTCTGTATCGTTATCTTCTGATAGCTCAATGCGATGAGCTCGCAGAAGCCCTGCCCTTTCTGTTCGACCACGTGAATCCATGGGTGGAACTCCTATTCCCTCGGAACGCTCTTGCCGAAGGCTCTGTGATTCGCCGCATAGTCGCCGAAATACCTGAAGAGGATTGGCGCGACCAGGTGGAAATAGTGGGATGGCTCTACCAATACTACGTGTCCGAACGGAAGGATCAAGTATACAAGGGTTTCAAGAAAGGGAAGAAGGCTTCGAA
>DUWJ01000329.1 GCA_012842765.1 Bacillota bacterium
TGAGCCTTGTGCATTGCTAAGGCTTACAACCCCCTCGATTCGAGGGGGTTTATAGTATGATCTCAATCTTCTCTCGGCGTGATGCCGCGATGGGCGATGTCACCTTGAATCGCCCCGAAGGGAGGAACCCCTTTGCTTCCAAAGCATATAGGGATAATCATGGACGGAAATGGCAGGTGGGCTCAGCAACAGGGAAAGCCGCGCCTATATGGCCACCAAGTCGGGGCGAATAGAGCTAAGGACATCGTTCTTGCCGCACGCGACAGGGGAATAGGGTACGTTACCTTGTTTGCATTTTCCACTGAGAATTGGAAGAGGCCTATTTCTGAAGTCCAGGGCTTGTTTCTGCTGATGGAGGAGTTCTTCAGGGAAAACGCTGATGAACTGGCTGAGAGTGGCGTTAAGGTGAATGTCATCGGCGACAGGAGCCGACTTCCGAGGTCGATTCGCACAGTAGCCGCTAATGCTGAGAGGATCACGGCGAATGCCTCCAGGATTATTGTTAACATTGCCCTCAACTACGGAGGCAGATGGGATGTGGCTTCGGCTCTTCGTCGAATCGCGGAAGATGTTGCTGCAGGGAGGCTGGACGCGTCGGACATTGACGAGGATCTGATTTCGTCAAGGCTTGCCACCGCTGGTCAGCCAGATCCGGACTTGATAATCCGCACTGGCGGTGAGAGCAGGATCAGCAACTTCATGCTGTGGCAGGCCGCGTATGCTGAAATATACGTGACCCAGACGCTATGGCCGGATTTTCGCGATGAGGATCTCGATGCCGCCATCTCGTTTTTTCTGTCAAGGACGAGACGCTATGGCGGGCTAAAGACCGCGCCTCACAACGGTCGAGGTGAAGGCGGATGATCAGGACGAGGGTGTTGGTTGGTCTGATAGGCGCGCCCATTGGCATATTCGTGTTGTGGTTGGGCGGGGTGCCCTTAGCCATTGTAGGGGCTGTTTTGGCGGTCGTAGGCGGTATGGAATACGCCAGGATGTGCAAGACAAAGGCATGGACTCCGAGTCAGCCGCTGATATCTGCGGGATCTGCCCTTTTTGTTGTCGATGCTGTTTTAGCCGGTGGCAGGTTCAGCGGCTCGTTGCTCTCCTTGGTTTTGGCTCTTTCCCTTGCCGGGCAGGTGATGAAGGCGAAGCCTACGGGTTCCATGGCCGTTCCGGCCCTTGAAGTGTTCGGGGTTGTGTACTGTGGATGGACCTTAAGCCGCTTCTGTCTGATAAGGGGCACTTTTGGCGATGCTGGGCTAGGCCTATCCCTTCTGATGATGGTGCTTGTGTGGTTTAATGATATGGGCGCATTCTTTGTTGGAAGAGCGATCGGACGGCGTAAGCTGGCTCCAAGCATGTCGCCAAACAAGACTATTGAAGGCTCCATAGGCGGTTTCGTCTGGGCTGTGCTTGCATCAATCGCATACAAGGCTTTGGGAGACGTGACTGGCTTATGGTATACTCTCAGTTGGCCACAGGCTATCATTTTCGCGCTTCTTGTGGCGGCGTCCGGCCAGATCGGGGATCTTGCTGAGTCTGGCATGAAACGCGATGCAGGTGTGAAGGATGCGGGGAGGATGTTCCCGGGCCATGGCGGGGTGTTGGACAGATTTGATAGCTTCTTCTTCGTCAGCCCGATCGCATACTATTACCTGAGATTGATGCTTTAATTCGTCGAAGACGCACATGCGCGGAGGTGTCTCGGTGAGCAACAACGCCAAGGCCGCGATATCCCTTGGGGGGCTAATAGTAGGAACATATCTGGTGATCATGTATGTGCTTCCCCTTTTCAGGCCTTTCGTGATCGCGCTTTTCTTGGCCATCATGATAGAGCCTGGAGTCAAGCTTGTACAAAAGAACCCCAAGATTTCCAGGGGAGTTGCCGTTGCAATAGTGCTTGTAGTGTTGGGGCTCGTGCTTGGGCTGCTCATTGCCTTGGGAGTTACCGAAATAGCAAAGGAAATTGACCAGCTATCGCGGAATATGGGTGGCCTTAGCCGGTCGTTCAGTGAGTCCTTGGACAACCTTGTGGGAAGGACCGAGGATTTCTTCGCCTACTTGCCAGTTCCTTTTGTAGAAGCCCTAAGGGAAAATCAGGATAAGCTGTTTCAGGTGGTTCGAACGGGGGTCTCTGGAGTTGCATCTTTTCTGGGGGGCCTTCCCGAATTCACGCTGGTCTTCATGCTCAGCATTATCTCTACGTTTTTCATATCCCGCGATCACCCGCGTTTCTCCGAGAATCTTTTGAAGGCGTTGCCGAGATCGTGGCGAAAGCAAGCGCGAAAGGTCAGAGGCGAACTGCTTGCCGGGTTTGTGGGTTATCTGAGATCAAGATTTGTATTGATGTGCATGACTGGCATAATGACGGTTATCGGGTTTTCTATCATGGGCATCAGCTATGCGTGGCTTTTGGGGTTGGTCTGTGCACTCCTCGACCTGATGCCGGTCGTAGGCCCGTCTCTTCTCATTCTGCCATGGGCCGGGTATCATTTCGTAGTTGGCCACTTCGGTTTTGGGTTGGGTCTGATTATAGTGTTGGCGGTCAACTCTATTGTGCGCCAGATTGCTGAGGGAAAAGTGATGGGGGAGAATCTCGACCTTCATCCGCTCGTCGCTCTCGTGTCTATATACGTGGGAATTCGCCTGTTTGGCACAAAGGGCTTTATAGCAGGGCCGCTGGCAGTGATATTTATCAAAGCAGTATATCAGTCGGTAATCCTGCCAATGTTTCCATTTGATGAGGAGTAAGATATGACATCTATTTGCATTCTTGGCTCCACCGGATCGGTGGGTGTTCAATCTCTTGAGGTTGCGCGTTCTCTAGGGCTGAAGGTGAGTGGCTTATCAGCTTATTCCGAAGTCGAGCTCCTAGCTGAGCAGGCGCGCCAGTTCGGTCCCGCCATGGTTGGAATTGGCGATGTGCGCGCCGAAGCGCGGGCGAGAGCTTTATTCTCCCGCATGAGTACGCCGCCGGAATTGTTTTTTGGGCCAGAAGGCGTTTCACAGGTCGCGGCGGCAGCGGAACACGATTTAGTGGTCAATGCCATCGTGGGGTTTGCGGGGGTATGGCCTACCTTGGCTGCGATCGATGCTGGGCATGACGTGGCGCTCGCCAACAAGGAGACACTTGTGGCTGCAGGTTCTGTGGTAATGGATCGGGCTCGGCAGGAGGGAGTGGCCATTAGGCCGATAGACAGCGAGCATTCAGCCATATACCAATGCATCCAGGGACAGGGCAGGGAAGCTGTCGCACGCATCATTCTTACGGCGTCAGGCGGCCCATTCATTGACAGGTATGATTTTGCTGATATCTCTGTGGCGGAAGCCATATCCCATCCTAA
>DUWJ01000330.1 GCA_012842765.1 Bacillota bacterium
ACTATTGGGAGATCCTCGGCGATGATCTTCGCCATTTCCGCTTCGATTTTCTCAAGATCCTCGGAAGTAAAGGCATGGTCGATGTCGAAATCGTAATAGAACCCATCATCGATCGTCGGCCCTATTGCGAGCTTTACTCCGGGAAACAGTCTCTTCACAGCCTGTGCCATTACATGCGCCGCGGAATGGCGCATTGTGTTAAGCCCCTCGGGCGATGTTGCGTCCAGTATAGTCACATGGCAATCTTCGGAAATAGGGAATGAGAGGTCAACGGCTACACCGTCCACAAGACCGACGACCGCCTTCGCGGCCAATCGCCTGCCGATGCGGGAAGCCAATTCGCCCACTGTAGTTCCGGAAGGAAGCTCAATAACGGCACCGTCCGGCAAAGTCACTTTCACGTTCTCCATCAGTCTCCTGCCCCCTTGCACGTTTCAATGCTCAGCCAACTCAATGTACAATCCAGCCACCAGCTCGTAACTACGCATGCCAACTGGAAAAACAACAACCCCGTCCCTAAATGATCCATCATCGGGACGGGGTTAACCCGCGGTTCCACCCGGCTTGGCGCAGATCGCGCCCTCTTAAAAGCCACATAACGGCGGCCAGCCGTGCCAGCCTAATCCCGCCTCAGCGGTTTCAGCAGCAAGCTCAGAGGTGGTTTTCAGCAATCTACACCCCGGCAGACTCCCACCGCATGGCCCGCCGTCTCTGAGGGTTCCAAAGCTTACTCGTCCTCATCATCGCCATATACGCGTTCAATTAGATACATTCTAGCTCGGCAAAGCCACAGATGTCAATACAGGCTCAACGCCCGACCCACAGCCCGCCCGCAAAGTAGCAGCAGAGCCAACCCCGAAGCGGGTACGGGGTCAGATCATATCACCGCCTTCCAATTGGGTTTACGGGGCCTTTGCCAGCCCTATTCGGGATGCGCATTTCACAGCCTGAAAACCCACAATCTGGGTTGCAACACTTTATTACTCTGCCTTCGAATACGCTATCCAGCGTATCTGCAGTTTCCAACTCTGGCTCAAAATGGAGGACTACCTTTCGAGGAGCCACAGTTATGAGGGCGCTAATCAAGAGATCTACAACCTCAATTCCGTCGCCCAACAAATCCGCTGCTAAAGAAGCAACATAATCTCCTTCTATCGGCGTTCCATCTGCTGACTTGAGCTCGAATCCTGCGCCGTCTCGAACCACGTGAACCTCGTCCTGGCGTTCCTCCTGAACATCTACGAAGTACTTCAAAAGCTTAACGAACTCTTTGCGTTCCCGTTCAGCCACGAACTTGCCAATAGCCTCTTCCGTAGAGCTCCGCAATTCGTCCAAATACTCCCTCATTCTGAAGCGCACAAAGCCTTCAACCACCAACAGGCTAGAATCGCGCAAATACGCCTCTATGTCGGCTGCCACTTCACTCAGACGAATCGCAGGTTCCAGCATTCCAAAGATCCCGTCATTAAGTATGGCTATGGCATAGCCCGACACTTCCCCAGCCTCATTGTCATCGATTTCGGGGTGGCGATGTCTGAGAGTCTCAAGAATGAAAGATTTCTCCAACTCCTCGAAGATCAGACGAGCTACAACATTGGCGAGCCGCCGCCGAAATATGGAGCGCAGCTCACTATCGTCCAACGGCCTCTCCGGGCGAGCGCTGGCCATGCACTCTATCATCGTCAACCCGCCCAGGTATTTGATCTCTACCGACACATCCAAGCCCTGAGCGCGCATACCATCCAACTCATTAAAGAGCCGCCTCCTCAACGAGTCAGCAGCAAGGTAGGAGCCGATATGGACGCAGTCCATCCCGCTTTGCCCCCCTTCAGCGACTAGTATATGTCGGGGACAACAAGCGTATACGATGGGCAGACACGGGGCATAATGTCTCAATACATGGCATACGGGTCAATATCGTGATTAAATGTCTTTTCCCGGATTCTGAGGCATGTCAAAAAAACGCCCTACGGGCAAATCGTGTACACAGCAACAGAGCTACACCACCTGTCACATGCAGAGGCGCGTCCCTTTTTGAGGTTTGCAGGAAGACGCCTGATCCTAAATGTCAAAAACCTCGCTACAGTCCTTTTAGGCAACCTGCAGCCGAAGGCGATATCCGAAACAGCACGCATATCTTGCCCGAAAAGCCTCCTCCATGCGCAACGACATCTGTGCCTGAAGCGCGTGCCCTTAGAGCCAGATACTGCTGAAACATGTCCGCAGAGTCTGCATGTGGCTTGCATACCAATTGCAGGGTAAGCGGCGTCCAAGACATCGACCGGGAGCGATCGTGCTGGACATGAAAAGGCCCCGAGGCTTACCTGCATCAAGGCAATTCCTCGGGGTCGGGGCTGAAACCATTCAATGGTGGGGTGCAGTGGAGTCGAACCACTGGCCTCAACGATGTCAACGTTGCGCTCTAACCAACTGAGCTAGCACCCCAAAACCGATCTAATTTGGAGGCGACACCCGGATTCGAACCGGGGAATAGCGGTTTTGCAG
>DUWJ01000331.1 GCA_012842765.1 Bacillota bacterium
CAGTCTCGCTCCGCCGGTTGGTGACGTCCCTGAATGAGGCAACTATTAGCCGACTCCATTGAATCCGTGAAGACTTACGTGTCACCAAGGTAAATTCGAGCTCTCTAGGAACTGCAACAAGATGCCTTTGAAGGAGGGCCTACCAGCGCATGTCGGCGCCCTCCTTCGGATCGTGTGTAGACCGCCCATGTTTTAATGTTTTACCCCAACGCGATCATCCTCTTGGAACTCACTGGCAGAGGACAACAGCGTGTTTCACTATCCACAACGACTTCCTCATGAGACCTTGTCGCTCAGCATGGACCAGACTATTCGAAACCCTGCAATGCAAGCCGTCGGCATCATTCCATCACAATTTGCTCCCTAAACCAAGAAGACGAAGATCACGACAAGAACTACGGCAGCCAGTATCAACCACCACCACCATGGAAACCCCCAGAAGAACCATTGCCCTTTAGTTTCAGGAAACCCCTCGACCAATGAAGTCACCCCCGATTCGGTTTATCGCTAGAACCACCATTCTATGAAAAGAAAGATGATCAACATGATCAAGAGCGGAAGGAGTTTTCCCAATGCACTGCCTGGCCCAAATATATCGCCCAGATTCACCCGAACACCCCCTATCACTGCTCAGGCTGGTCCTGTGGCGGCAGGAATTCCGGTCCAAGCGACTCAAGGAGTTTTGGCAACATGTTTGACCTCATTCCTTCCTCCGCAAGCGAGCCAAGAAGCGCAGCAAAATTCGGATCAGAAGACGCCTTATCCATCACGTTCTGCAACATTTTGGCCACATCATCGGCACTCGGGCCAGAGGGCCCCTTAGGGCTGGTTGCCCTTTCCGGCTCCGACTCAGGCTTTTTTGACATCTCCATCATGCTGTCCACCGCCTTCGAAACTATCTTAGGATCGAGTTCCATATTAGCCAGGCTCGACAGGAAGGCCAAAGGACGATCATGCCCCATGCCGCGCCGTTTGGTCAACACATCGCTGACTGAAGTGTAAATGCCTACTAAGTTAACAGAACCCAGGACATCATCTACCGCCGCCTGCCCCCTCTCGCTCAGGAAAGGACGCATAGCCTTTATCAGCCCTATACTGTCTGGATCGGTCGGAATTCTCATGTCGCCACCCCCATAACGCAAACCTCGCGAACCCGTTTTTTCGATACTCTTGACAGGGCCTGAGAGACGTTGAGAACTCCGGCACCTTGCTCGTCAGAACTGACTCCGTCTAGTCTGTCGGCGCTTGCCTGCAGCAATGACTTGATATCTGCCGGAGACAAGCTCGGATCCGCCTCAAGAAGGAGCGCCACTGCACCTGTAACGTGGGGCGCCGCCATTGATGTCCCCGTGCTCTTCCTGTATTGCTTGCCCGGCCAGGTTGAGAGAATGTCAACTCCCGGAGCCGAAATCGAGATCTCCCGCCCCCTGCTTGAAAAGTTGGCGATCTTGTCATTCTCATCAATAGCCGCAACCGCTATGGATTCCACGTACTTCGCCGGATAGCCCACACTATTGCTGCCAGGCCCGCGATTGCCTGCTGCACATACCATTGTTATTCCTGCTTTGCGCGCACTCTGAACCATGTCCCTAAATGTCTGGTTCTCAGTGCTCGAACTGAGGCTCATGTTGACCACTTTGATACCCTTTTCCACACACCAACCGATGCCATCGATCAGACTGGACAGCTTCCCGGATCCTTTCGCATCCAAGACCTTGATTGCATAGATATTCGCTCTCGGCGCAACCCCAAGCACCCCAATACTGTTTTGCAGTGCACCTATTGTCCCTGCTACATGGGTACCATGGCCGTTGTCGTCTGAGGCGGAATCGATTCCGGCAATCGCGCTATAGCCGCCCTTTATGTTCCCAGCGAGGTCCGGGTGGCGCGAGTCAACGCCTGTGTCTAATATCCCTACATTCACACCATTTCCCGTTTGACTTGCGTCCCCGATGTTTATCCTCTTCACGCCCCAGGGAACGTCCTCCCGAAACCTCGGACCCCACTGCACTTTGCCTACCTCATAGGCTAACTCTATATCGATATCGTCTTCCACTCTCACCACACCTGAACGCGATTGAGCCAACGCCTGTACGTCTGCAATCTCTTCTTCGTCTACCAAAACCAATACCCCATTAACGAGCGGTAGCTCACGGAGAATATGTCCACGACAGTTCGCAAGGATCTCTGCCCACTGGTTTCGGCTGATGTTCTGATCGAAGACCACGATCTTTTGCTCCCTAGGCCTCCCTGTCGCAGAGAAGCGAAAAGACTGGACGCCCAGATTTCCCCCAAGCCTCTGACATCTACGCATGATCCTACCTCCCCTGCCCTACTTGGACAGTTCGCCCAAAGGACGAAACATCCCCATGTTCGGCAGTGTCTCGCACTTTTTTTCCAACACGGTATCGTCTTTCTCCCCGGTCAGCCATAGGCTAACGGCTATCGTTGCTATTGTGAGGATGTCAGCAATGAATTCCCTGTTTAAAGACTCTTCCATTCACACTCTCCTCCTTGCGCCTTTCGCCGCCTGCAAACCTCAAAGCGGTATACATTATGACTTTGGCGTACCTTTGGTTCCATGCCATGGGCGCTTTCAAAGCCAATCCGGATTCTCTCCGGTACCCGCCAGAGCATTTCAGATGGTTGACTTGGCAAACCGGGCACTACATGGAGATTCTATTCTGTGAAGGGAGAAATGGCGATGAAAAGACCTTTCATCATAGTACCTTGCCCCGTTGCTGCAACTGCCTCATAGCAGTTGTGGCAAGGACATGCGGCAACCCGCAGAACGGAGTTGGAAGGACCGCTGACGTGAACGTCAATGGTTGCCATGAGAAGTTTGGGGACAGGGATTACAGCTTTACGCGAGAATCATGCTCCATTGCCATGATCGATACCAAGACCTGAAGAGACAATCTTCGTTCTTTGATCAAAAGCAGGCCGGGGCCTCAACGACCCCAGCCTGCTTATAAGCTACATGCTACGTATACCGCCTCAAAGAAAAGGCAAAACGCTTCCAAAAGGAGCATTAGAG
>DUWJ01000332.1 GCA_012842765.1 Bacillota bacterium
ATCTGATCCCCGAATGTCTCAGCCTCTTCAGGCATTGGAACATCGTCTTCATCTTCACCCAGCTCCGGCTGTGTACGGCCATACCCACCCTGGGACATCTGTGATCCCGTATCGCCCCTTCGGTCGAGAAACTCAACCCTATCAGCGACTATTTCCCATACCTTCCTCTTCTGGCCCTCGGGCGTTTCATAGCTGCGAACCTGTACACGGCCATCCACGGCAGCAAGGCTGCCCTTTTTCAGGTATGCCGCTACATTCTCAGCTTGCCTGCGCCAGACTACCACATCAAGGAAATCTGTTTCACGTTCTCCCTGCTGGTTTGTAAAAGGCCTGTCAACAGCCAAAGAAAATCTAGTGACAGCTATGCCATTCTGAGTGAATCGAAGTTCGGGATCATGGGTCAAGCGCCCCACTATTACGACCCTGTTCATGATTACACCACCCTGCCTTGATATTTGCAGCCCGGCAAGGAATTAGCTGTCCTTTCGGACGACCATAGAGCGTATCACGTTGTCTGTGATCTTGTACACCCGCTCAAGCTCCGCTACAGCATCAGGCTGAGCATTGAAATAGAGCACCACGTAGTAACCCTCCGTGAAATCCTCTATTTCGTACGCCAGCCGGCGCCTGCCCATTTTGTCGATCTCAGTCACTTCGCCTCCATTGTTCACGATTAGTTGGACGAACCTGTCTATGAAGGCATCGATCTCTTCCTCGGGCACTGTAGGAGCAATAACAAACATGCTCTCGTAGGCGCGCACTGACTTCACCTCCCCTCGGACTATCGGCCCTACGTTCCACGCAGGGCAGGGATTGCGACATGAATTATAACATCCACATCAGACAGGCGCAACCCACTATGCGGGTGAAAAATCCCAAGTATCCGGGCTCACCCTGATTATACATTGAAACGAAAAAGCACTACGTCTCCATCCTGCATTACATAGTCTTTCCCCTCTACTCTTACCTTGCCATGCTCTCGAGCTGCAACAAAAGATCCTTCTCCAACAAGCTCATCCCATTGTATCACTTCCGCTTTTATGAACCCGCGCTCCATGTCTGAATGTATCTTTCCCGCAGCTTTTGGCGCCACTGTACCCCGAGCGACAGTCCATGCCCGAGTTTCAGGGCCCTTAATCGTAAAGAAGGTGATAAGGTCAAGTATGCTGTACCCAGTGGCAATCAGACTGTCCAGCGCGGAATGGGCTAACCCTAGGGATGCCAGATAATCGCTGGCATCATCCGGAGGTAGCTCAGAGAGCTGCCTTTCTAGCTCTGCACATACCGGGATAACTGGCGCCCCGTGGGCAACCGAACTCAACGCATCAAGAATGGACTCGATCTCCCCGATAATCCCTGAGTTCGAGCCCTCTCCAGTCCCCTTTGCGCCGCCGTCCCCATCCTGGCTCGCCCCATCTTCGAGAGCATGGAGACTTGCCACATCATTGGGAACAACTCGACTGGCATCCGAGCCTGAGATCGAATTCATCGGCAAAAGCTCTCCCAGCTGCTCCGCACATTCCTCCGCTAAATTCGCCACTAATATCACAGGCTTCATAGTAAGCAAGAAGAGTTCGTCCACGACCTCGCGTTCCTCGGCGTCCAGTTGCGCCTGGCGTGCCGGCAATCCAGATTCGAGATGCTTCTTGAGACTGGTCAGAACCTCCATCTCGAATTGGCACCGCTTATCCCCTGTTTTCAAAAGCGGTTCGGTCTTGGCGATGCGCTTGTCCACGCTTTCCAGGTCTGCCAGTATGAGCTCTGTCTCTATTATCTCGACATCCCTCACAGGATCCGGGCGATTGTAGACGTGCGCTACATCGGTATCAAAGAAGCACCTCACCACGTGCACTACAGCATCTACTTCCCTGATATGGGACAGAAACTTGTTTCCGAGGCCTTCGCCTCTACTTGCCCCGCGAACCAGCCCGGCTATGTCCACAAATCGGATCGCGGCAGGAGTCACTTTCTGCGCCCCCGCAACGGCCGCAACGGCATCAAGCCGATTGTCAGGGACCTGTACCATTCCCATGTTGGGATCGACAGTAGTGAACGGGTAGTTAGCTACCTGGGCTCGCCCGCGGGTTAACGCGTTAAACAGAGTGGACTTGCCTACATTAGGCAGGCCCACGATTCCCAGATTCAGCATGGACATCGCCTCCCGCGCCAGAATCAGCTATCCCCCGCACATCCTTCATAAACTGAGCTCTCGTAAGCATAACCACGCGGCCACAACCCGTGCACTTGATGCGGAAGTCCGCGCCAACCCTGAGAATCTCCCACGTTGAGCTGCCGCAGGGATGAGGTTTCTTCATTCTCACTATATCGCCCAGCCGATAGCTCATGCTTCGTATTCCCCGCCTTCCTCAGCCTGTGAGCCTACTGGATCCGAAAATCTATCAATGATTATGCGTTGGTGCGTCACTGGGGGATCTACTCCGGCATCATCAAGAGCCTTTCTCGCTATCATCTTCAGCTGCCTCTCTACAGACCACTGCTCCATGGGCTTCGCAGTTGCCCACACTCGGAGGAAAACCCCCGTTTCATTCATCTCTTGGACTCCCAATACGCGGGGACCATCCGCAATCCCCGGAATGCTCGCCTTCTGTTCGTCGAAGGCCTTCTGAAGCACGCGCAGTGCATGTTCTATGTCGGTAGAATACGGGACTATCACATCAAACAAGACCCGCATGTTATGCCCACGATAATTTGTTACCATGCCTATAGAACCATTGGGAATAATGTAGAGCTGCCCGGCAAAGTCGCGAATGCGCGTCACCCGTATTCCAATCGACTCCACCACGCCTGAGACCCCGGCAACCGCAATGTAATCTCCGACGGCATATTGGTCCTCAAATAGAACGAAAAATCCCGTTATTACATCCTTGACAAGGTTCTGAGCGCCAATTCCCACAGCCAATCCCACAATTCCTGCTCCTGCAATCAGGCTGGCAGTATCGACTCCTAGCTCAGAAAGGATCATGATTCCTCCGATGAAATATACAACATACCTGACAATGCTCTTGCTCACCGTTCTAAGAGTGACAAGACGGCGCGTGTCCTTGAACAAGGCGATATGTTCATCTTCGCGACTCCTGAAAAGGCGATCGATCACGCGAAAGGAAATGCGAAGAATCAGGGCAGAGATCAAGACTATCGTCCCTATCTTGATCAAGGACGATAGGATAACCACCGTTTTATCCGTAAGAGCCTGTTTGGAGAATCCTCCGGCCACAATGTCGTCCACTGCGGAGGATGACAGCGCTTCTGTCTCCATAAGCGACCACCCCTATCTTCACACATAGCTTATGTTAGACATCACCTCGACTTGTCCTGCCTGATAAAGTGAAACCCCTCCCGGCCAACTGCCGAAAGGGGTGGGCGCAGGCATCAATTGTTTCACGTGAAACTACTAGCGCAAGGTGGTCGGGACAAACATGTCAACAAGCCCAATCACAAATGCCGCTAGCAAGGCGCCTGCAACGGTTATGGTCATGCCCGGCACTATGAACGACGTAGCATATATCACCACTGCTGACACGAGAAAGCCCACAATACCCCTTGCATACGGGGATACCCCATGCCCGAGGATGGCTTCGACCAGCCATCCAAGCACAGTTATGACCACCGCTGCAACTAATGCCGTCCCAAACGTTAAACTTGCAAAACCTGGTATGAGAGATGAGATTAGCATCAACACGATCGCCGACACAACAAGTCTCACAATATGTCCTAACCACTGACTCATCGACTCTTCTGCCCCCCCAGTACATGTGCTGGTTTGATTCGCCAATCGTGGTTATAGGATAACCAGCATTGGGGGGACTATGCTCGATCTTGCTCCGCGAGCGCGAAAGCGCTCGCACCTGGGCCGAAAAAACAGACCTCCCGTCATATACTCCTCAGGAATTTAGCTGTGTCCTCGGGTGTCGCAGTATTGATATATATGCCTGTCCCCATTTCGAACCCGGCCGCTATGGCCAGCTTAGGCAATATGCTGATATGCCAATGCAAGTACTCCGCGCCATCGTATTCGCTAACGGTCGGAGCAGTGCGTATCATGTAATTGTATGCCGGATCGTTCAGTCCTTGGGCGATCTTACGCAGGGTCAATCCGAGAGCATCTGCAAGCTGCTCAATCTCCTGGTCTGAGATGTCGCCGAAGGATGGGGAATGGCGCAGCGGCATTATCCATGTCTCAAACGGCGTCCTCGACGCAAATGGCTCAAACACGATGAACCCAGGGTTGCTGTATACCACTCGCACGCCTGCCTTCCGCTCCTCCTCAAGGACATGGCAGTAGACACATCTGCCCGTGCGATCGTGGTAATCCTTGGCCGATGAGATAGAATGCTGGACAAGAGGCGGAACTATTGGCGTAGCTATTATCTGCGAATGCGGATGCTCCAGAGAAGCTCCTGCAATTCTGCCATGGTTGCGGAAAATAGACACATATTGGATCCTCTCATCCTCCAAGAGCACGCGGTGGCGATGGCGATAGGTTGCTATTACATCTGCGATCTCTTCCTCAGTCAGATAGGCAGGACTTCTGTCATGATCAGGCGTCTCCAAAATTACCTCATGGGCCCCTATGCCTGACATCGTGCGATAAATGCCAACATCGCCCGTGTTAACCTGGCCATTTGATGTAAGCGCGGGAAACTTGTTGGGGACGGCCCTCACTTTCCAGCCAGGGGTGTCGGGTTCTGCGCCTTCTTCCCTGATGGCATAGACCTCAGGTGGCGTTTGCTTCTCGTTTCCTACGCAGAATGGACAGTTTTCGCGAAAACGTTCCTTACGGGGTTTCTCCGGCTCGGAAAAGTCTTCCGGCCTTTTAGCCCTTTCCTTCGCAACGATAACCCAGTTTCCTGTGATGATGTCTTGCCTGAATTCTGGCATGGTGCCTGGCCTCCTTGATTAAAACGGACCTCCGTAATCCGCAAATGGCAACATGATCGATGCCTTTCCCTGGTACATTGCCAAATATCTTTGGGCCGCCCGATCCCATGTGAAATTGGTCATGACATGGGGCCTGCCATTGGCCCTGATCTTCTCGATCTTAGAAGGGTCATCCATGTCAAGAATGCCCATTTTGACCATGGCAGCAGCTAGTTCCTTGGGTTTACGTGGGGAAACCAGCTTGCCGGTGGCGTTTTCCTTGGCTTTGTCGATGTCAAGGACTGTATCGTTTATGCCCCCTACTCTTGTGCCTATGGGAATCGACCCCATGCACATCGCCTCGAGCTGAACAAGGCCAAAGGGCTCGAAATTGGACGGAATCAGACAAAAGTCTGATGCTCCATAGTATTCCCTAGTAGTTTCCCTTCCTAAGTATCCTATGATCGCTCTTACGTTTTTCGGATACTTCTTCTCCATGTCCCGGGCCATGGCTTCGAGTACTGGATCTCCCGAGCCTAGGACCACAACCCTCAAGTTCGGAATTAGCCTATCTGCCCCAGCAACCTCTCCATCGAAGATCATTCGGATTGCCTCAAACATGTGGTCTACGCCTTTTTGCTCCATATCGAACCGGCCAACATAAAAGTAGAGCGTTCCGTCTTCCATTCCATTTTCTTTGAGCAACGCAGCGCGGCGTTCCCTCCTTGGCATGCCGGCCCGTTCGAGTTTGGCCGGATCCCAAAAGGAATGATCCATCCCATTCCAAACGTAGGTCGCCTTTCCGGCATACTTCCCGAAAAACTCATCCCATTCCTCACAAAGGTATGAGTAGCTGACGGTATTTAGATGGTCACAGACCCTACAGCCATACGTTTCGAGGTTGAACATTTCCCGCTTTCCCGAGATTTCGATTGATTCAGGGTCGATGAATTCCGATAGGCCCGCGTCCTCCATATCCTTCACGGCGATTTTTTCGCGGCAGATGCGGTGTATGGTGTAGGCCATGGGTATCTCGAGGTATTTTTTGGCTGCAGCTCCTCCCAACACGCAATGCCAATCATTGATGTGGGCCACATCCGGTTTCTTCCCTTCCTTCCCCATGATCAAGTTGATTGCGGCAGGAAAGGCATAAGCGAATCGAAGTATCTTGGCCGTCAGCATCTCCCTTGGCATGTATACATCTGGGTGGTCCATAACCTCATCACTCAACAAGAAAACGCGTACTCCATTTCGTTCCATTTCATACATGGTAATCTGCGTTGAAGCTGAACCTGCGTCCAGAGCAAACTTCCCGTACTTTCTGATTTTCAGCGTCTTCTCGGTCTTATGTATGCCGTGTGACGGCATGAAGACCATTACCTCGTTCTCCCTGGCTAGAGACTCCCCTATAGACGTGGCAGCTTCTGCAAGACCCCCAACACGTTTGGGCAGGTGTTCGAAGGTAGCAAGGCTAACAATCATGGATATCTGGCGGTGCATTTCCGGGATTTCCGGAAATGTGCCGCCCTTCCCTCCTCTCATATGAGTTTGGCACGCTTTTGCGATCCTCGCGGCTATAACCTAGCCGCCCCTTCAAGCCGCTTCCAGACGCTCGCTCTCTGCCAGGCCGTGTAAAGCGGCATGGAATCATCCTAAGCACTTCACAAACTGCTGACTTGCTTTAATATGCCCCATGCCATCACTTTCGGCTGCACGAAAAATATAATGAAATGCAGCCGTCACGCGGCCCTGGAATCATCGGGAGGGATGCGATATGTGGAGACTCCTTGAGACCGTAATGAGCCCGTTTTTCCGTTGGCAAGGGCGCACCTGCATCGTTATAGTCAGACTCAGGAAAAGATGAGCGCTCCCAGAATCCCGCATACAGCAAGGACCAGGATGGGGTCGATCTTGCCTACAAAAACCATGACCGCTGCTGCAGCGGCTACTGCATATGAACGAGGTTCAGCCATCGACACCTTTGCTACGGATATTGCTGCGGCAGCTATCAGGCCCGCAACAGCCGGTCGCATGCCGACCTTGATCCTACTAAGCGTGGCGGTGCGCTCATATTTTCTAACAAGAGCAGCAAGAGCCAAGACAATGACTATTGATGGGGTTATGACGCCTAGTGTAGCTACGATTCCACCTATTATCCCGGCAAGCTTGTACCCTACAAACGTGGCGCTATTCACGGCTATGGGCCCGGGTGTAACCTCGGCAATTGCGACCATGTCCGTGAATTCCGCCATAGTCAACCAGCCGCGCTTTTGAATAATGTCAGATTCAATCAGCGGCAGCATAGCATACCCGCCGCCGAACGTGAAAAGCCCAACCTTGGCAAAACTGAGGTATATGTGGAGGAGGTTCATCTTGAATCTCCTCCAATCCCGGTCAGAAGACCTGCCAATGCAGCAATGACAACCACCAGCGCAGGGCTGATATGAAGCAAAGAAACCATTATCGCCGCAGCCGCGGCTATCGCCAATTCTCCGGCGGAGCGGATCACCGGTTTTCCTAGTTTTATGGCAGCGGACGCGATAAGGACTGCAACAGCTGGGCGTATGCCAGAGAAAATCGCCTGGACCACATCTAGCGAGGAGATTCGATCGAAGACCGATGCTATCATCAAGATTATTATTATAGATGGAATAATGCAGCCTGCTACAGATGCTGCGGCACCCGCAAAACCCCTTAGCGCATAGCCTACATATACGGACGTATTGACGGCTATCGGGCCGGGTGCCGTCTGCGCAATTGCTAGCGCATCGATGAATTCATCCTTGGTGACCCAACCCTTCCTGTCAACCACGTCCTTCTGAATTAAGGGAACCATCACATATCCCCCGCCTATGGTAAACGCACCTATTCTGAAGAATGTCCAGAACATGTCCCATAATGACGCCGATTTAGACCCGCCATCGCCATTGTCCGTCTCTTTTTCACAGCATGTCATTCCAGAAACTTGTCGAGAATCCATTCTGATTTCCTCTCGTCATATTGTAGATCAAAGACTCTTCCATCCTCAGTTCTTATCCTGTAGTTCACCTTTCCGCATCCGTTCAACCACCAGTCCCTCTCCTTCCGCTTTCCGCCCAACATAGCTTTATCGAAAGAAGTGAAATCCCTCCATTTGCTCATGACCGCCTCCACTTTGTGCTCCGTCCCCCGGTAATAAAAGGCTTTGGGATCCCCGCTTGCTTCATCTGCTCGGACACTAATGGGGCGGCGAACAACCTTTACGACTTTCGGGCCCTCCCCCGCAACAGCCCGAGACGAGATCTCATCGATTGCGCGGCGCACGCTCATCACGCCCAAAAACAGACCCACAAGAAAGCCGATTATCGTTCCCCATGGCCTAGTCCCTTGCTTTGAATCGACATAGCTGCCTATTACGAAGCCCATAAGGATGAAGCTCGCTATTTCTACGGCAAGAAGCACACGTGTCATAACATTTCAGCTCCATGCACAGCCATTCTTCTATCCCTGTGGTGGATCCACTATTAAAGGCAGACTCGGTTCCGGTTCGGTCGCTGTTGGCGCGGCAGTCGGACCAAGCACTACTACCTTAGGTTGAGGCTTGTAGCGATCCCGAGATATCAGCTCTCTCCTAGCCTCGACACCGTCGACCTTGATAATGCGCCATACTGACACGACGTAGCCAGGCTTTCCATCACTTTCCACCCTCACAGATCCCGGGGGCGCCAGATAATCAACTCGTTCTATTGTGCTGGGTTCGAGCCTCTCTACAACCTCCGTGTATATGCTTACATCCATGTTGTCGGGCATATCCCCGTAAATCTTGAACGAAACAGTGTCACTCCCGACATACGATCGTATCAAGACATAATGGGCGGTCGTGTTCTTAATCTTGAGATCGATGGATCCGTACGAAACGGCAGCATCTCTTCCCATAGACACATAGCTTATCGGCAATGAATGGTTTGTGCGGGACACGGGCTCCATCAGCCCGAGCAATGCAGCGTTGTATAGCGTAGTTGAAACCTGACATATGCCGCCGCCAACCCCGGGAACAAGCTGGGAATCGAAGATTATGTCCGCTTCCATGAACCCTCTCTCGGGGATCCTCGGACCAACCACGTCGTTGAAGGACATCACCTCGCCGGGAGCAAGCATCCTATTGTTCAGTTTTTGTGCCCCAAGCCTGATGTTATTCACCCGATTGGTTTTTCTCGCGTCGAACTTAGTTGTATATGCAGATATCAGGCGGCGAATGCCCTTGGCTTCGATGGATGCTGTGCTACATTTTGCAGGCATGCGCCTCACAGGAATCTCCAACTCCCGTGGCGACCGAGACGTAGTGGCCTTCCTTAGCGCATTGATGAACTCGACCGTGTCCAACAGCCAGCCATCTGAATCCGGCTCGATGGAAACACGGTCATCGTCATGTATGACGAGCCTTGCATCTACGGGAGCAGTCTCAACCTGCTGCGCCATGGCAAAGACAAAGTCTCGGAGCAGCTGCTCATCGACTGTCACAGTCCAGCTAATATTGTAACCCGACCGAGATATTGACGCTCTCTCAGCGATCCTTTCGCAGAAGTGACCAGACCGCCCCAAGCTATGAGCAGCCCTCAGGGCGGCTTCGAACTCGATCCTAACCCCAAGATCGCCAGGGTTAACACGCCAGATAGCGTCTTGGCACCTCATTGAGATCGGAGACTCCTCATACTCCCGAACGAGTTCTTCCAGGCGCGAACGAGCCTCGGAGACAGTAAGATCTCCGACACTGACGCCGTCAATCGACACCCCCCGGCATATGCGCTCATTGTCGAAGAGCGCTGCCACTACGGCGCCCCTCGCACCCAGGCACATGCCTGCAGCCACAGCCGCGACAAAGATGAGCGCCAGGAGTATTGTCTTCCGCTTCCCACTAGTATCAATACGCATAAGAAATCTCTTGCCTCCGCAATATGAATAGGGTAAGGTTGTGACCAATATTACCACAAAAGTGAACACCCTTGCACGCCATG
>DUWJ01000333.1 GCA_012842765.1 Bacillota bacterium
GCATCCGATCTCTGAAATAGGCGGCGGCGGCCTCTATTCCGACGACCTTCTTTGGCTTCCTTTTGTTACTATTGGCTATCTAAAGGAGACAGGGGACTATGCCTTGCTCGATGAGGAGGTCCCATACCGCGACGGAGAGCCTGAGAGTATTTGGCAACACTGTATCCGCGCTATCGATCTCAGCCTGTCGCGCCGAAGCGAGAGAGGGCTTCCGCTCATGCTTGGTGGCGACTGGAATGACGGAATGAATGCCGTAGGAACCGAGGGCAGGGGAGAGAGTGTGTGGGTGGCGGAGTTTCTCTGCACCATTCTTCCGGATATTGCGCATGTTGCGCGCCGTCGCGGTGAAGAGGAAGCGGCTAGCCGTTATGAGCAGGCATGGCGCGAGCTTGCTGACGCGGTTAACAGCCACGGCTGGAGCGCTGAGGGGGGATGGTACATCCGCGCCATATGCGATGACGGCACGCTCATAGGCGATCCTGGTTGCAAATACGGGAAGATATTCTTGAATGCCCAGGTCTGGGCGATAATGAGTGGTATTGCTACAGGCAAACGCGCCGAGTCTGCCTGGCGGGCAGTGGTCAAACACCTTTCAGTGGATTCCGGCCCTGTGCTTTTTGCGCCAGCCTACGGCGAACCGGACGAGAGAATAGGCTACTTGACCAGGTATGCGCCTGGAGTTCGGGAGAACGGCGGCCGTTATACCCATGCTGCCACGTGGGCCATGATAGCTGCGGCTATTATGGGAGATTCATCGGAGGCATGGCGGATGTATAGCAGGATCTGTCCGGTGAGGTGCGGGTCGTCGCCAGATGTGTACAAGGCGGAACCGTACGTGACTCCAGGCAATGTTGCCGGGCCGGACTCAGATATGTACTGCGAGGGGGGATGGACCTGGTACACTGGTTCGGCAACATGGCTGTTCCGTGTAGGCTCAGAGTGGCTCCTCGGCGTCCGTCCCGAATGGGATGGGCTCAGAATCGACCCTTGTATTCCCGCGCATTGGGACGGGTTCTCCATGAGACGGAATTTCAGGGGCGCTACGTATGAGATTCACGTGAAAAACCCCGATCACGTTTCGTCCGGAGTCTTTAGGATGATCATGGACGGACGCAAGATCGACGGCTGCCTGTTGCCGATTGTAGGCGACGGCAGGGTTCATCGTGTCGAGATCACCCTTGGAAAGTCAAATAAGGATTAGGGAGGCGGCTCGTATGAAGTGGTCTGAGAGTAAGGGCAAGCGCGCGTTGAATGCGTCGATCTGCGCTCTTGCATTGGCTGTCGTGTTCGCCTTTTCATGTCACTGGCCGGCGAACGCAGCCGGGATCGATCGGACATATCTGTTTGGAATGGACACTGAAGAGGAGATCGCAAAGTTCGATAATGACAATACCGATGCCAGGCTTGAGCTCACTCGGGAAGTCGTGAGACAGGGTTTTGGGGCTATGAAAGTGACTCCCAACGGCAAGGCTCTGGAGACTAAGGTCGCTGTCGATATCGACGGAGTGACGCTCAACGAGTGGATAGGCAAAGATGCGCTGGCGGTCCACGTTTACATCCCAGAGGACATGGCGATTGCGCCCAATTCTTTCTTCTTGGGCATGGCGGATCTGTCGGATGGATGGGCGTGGGTGGACGGAGTCTTTCCCAAAGTGGAGGTTGTGCCAGGTTGGAATGACGTAGTCTACAAGCTTTCTGACGGGATGAAGAAGGTCGAGGAAGGCGGCCATTACAAGCTGTATTTCTCCTTCTTTGCCGTCGACGAAGGGGGCGCCAAGATTCCGCTGACAGAGTCGTTCTTCTTGGACGGGATCTGGCTGGAGACTCTCGATGGTGATGCTTCCGCTTCGTCGGGAGCTCCCGTGGGGGATTGGCTTTGGGCTATGGATGATGAGGCTGAGTTGGCAGGATACGAGAACGATAACACTGGGGCCAAGTTCGAACTAGATGCAGGAATAGTCTGCCAGGGACTCCATTCTGTTGCGGTCATTCCTGACGGAAAGGCTATCGAAACAAAGCTAGCTCTCGACCTGACCGGAGAGAGGCTCGAGAGATGGATTGGCGAGCATGAAGTGGTTCTCAATGCTTACCTGCCTCCAGAGAACGAATTCAATCC
>DUWJ01000334.1 GCA_012842765.1 Bacillota bacterium
CAATCGATTAGCGGGCCGGGAGACAGTTTGGATAAGCTCGAGCGCATGATCCCGGGCGTGCTTGATGGAGCCCCGCGAGTTATCCGGCTTCCCGGATACGATCGCAAGGAGATTGTCGGCATGGCGAAGGCAGTTACAGGCATTGTCCCCATCAGTATTCCCAGCCGGTGGTCTGGGCTAGCCTCGCATGTAGTTGGCTATCTTACGGGGTCACAGGTTGGCGCAGAGGGAATAGAACTCGCCTTCGAACGCTTCCTTGGTGGTGGCGGGCAGGGTAGGGACGTGGTTCGGGCGATGTGCGATTCCAGAGGCAAGGAAATACCTGGCCTTGGAGTCCGATTGGCTGTGGCAGGAGAGGAGCCCGGTTGGGTAAGGCTCTCTATAGACCGGCGCGTTCAGGAGGCAGTAGAGCGAGCATTCGACAGGCGCGCTCCTGGACTGGCCGGGGCAGTGGTGGTTATGGACCCATGGACTGGCCAGGTTATGGCAATGGCATCCCGCCCGTCGTATGATCAGAACGACGTTTCGAGCTCTCTGGCTCGCGCCGATGCGCCATTGCTCAATAGAGCTGTCTATCCCTACTACCCTGGCTCAATCTTCAAGGTCGTGGTTGCGGCTGCCGCATTAAACGAAGGCGCGAGGATGCCGGGATCTGTCTACCATGATTCAGGGGCGATACAGGCAGGCGGACACACGTTCAGATGCCATGCTTTCGAACGTGGAGGTCACGGCGACATCACATTCGCGGATGCCATGGCATACTCCTGCAATACCGCGTTCGTCGATGCAGCCCTTGCCGTGGGCCCCGGGCCTATCGTGGACGCCGCTAGAGCCCTGGGAATAGGGAGCTACGAGGTTGCTGCATCAACATGCCTTCCAAATGTGTCCACAGGCCAGACTCCCCCTCGACAGGCGCGCATGGCCGCTGCAGAGCTAGCCAACTTCGCCCTGGGACAATCGGTTGTTAAGGTGACGCCTCTGGAGGTCGCGACGATGATGTGCGCCGTGGCTAATGACGGGATCTTGCGTCATCCGACTTTGGTGCTCGAGGCAGTGCACTCCGCATCAGGCAGGGTAATGAAGATGGACTGGGAGGCTGCCCGCGCGCTCGATTCCGGTGTCGCCTCCAAACTTCGCTCCATGTTATCAGGGGTGGTATCCTATGGGACCGCGCAAGATGCGCTGGGGGGACTGAATGCGGCTGGCAAGACAGGAACCGCCCAGACAGGCAGGGTTACAGAGACAGGACAGCCCATCTACAATGCTTGGTTTGCCGGATTCGCGCCAGCCGACCATCCCAAAGTTGTCATTTCGGTGCTGGTGGAAGGGGCGGAATCAGGTGCAGATCTTGCAGCCCCCATATTCGGAGATATTTGTGACGAAGTCCTCGGGTTTTTCGGCTAGCCTAGTTGTTAGGACCGGGGCACCTCGGACGTGCACCGAATCTCTCGTTTCCTCATAAGCTAAATCTGTATCACAAAGCGTTGAGGGACGGAGGTGGCCTGTCTTGATCTCCAGCGCCCTTGTTGCTTTTGCAGACCTTCTCACAAGAGGGCTCATGCTTCTCCATTCTTACGTTGCGGGAAACGGCGCTTTCCCGCCCCCGCTCACAGAAGATGAAGAACGCCAGATGCTGGAAAGGAAAGAGGCCGGGGACGAAGAGGCCCGCAACATACTGGTTGAGCGCAACCTGAGACTAGTCGCGTACGTAGTCAAGAAGTATGACGTGGTCGGCGAAGATACTGACGACCTCATATCCATCGGTGCCATCGGATTGATCAAAGCGATAAACACCTTCGATAGGCAGAAGAAGACGAAACTTGCGACATACGCAGCACGGTGCATTGAAAACGAGATACTTATGCATTTGCGCTCAGGACGAAAGAACCGGGGAGAATTGTCGCTATATGACCCAATAGGCGCCGACAAGGAAGGCAATGAGATAATCCTCATGGACGTGCTCACCAATGGGGGCGACACCGTTGC
>DUWJ01000335.1 GCA_012842765.1 Bacillota bacterium
AGTGGACATTGCTTCCGATAGGCTCAGAGGCAATAGCGGAGCTGGAAGCGAAAGGCGTGTTGGATGACATTCCGGAGGGCACCGTCATTGCAGAGGCAACTATCGATGTTACGCTGGAGCAGGATGGCGGAAAACGTTATACGGCCGGCGCAAGGATGAGCCTGAAGCGAACTGCCTCAGGGGTGGAAGTCGTAGACGAGGGCGCCCTCATCATCATGGGAATTCAACACCAGGCTGGCGCAGGCTACACATTTGCCGTGACGGGCAAGGTAGGAAGCGATCTGGACAGGTTCAAGCAGAAGAATATTGCCGTCAGTGGCAGTGGCAGGATAGAGGCCACCGAATTCGAAGATGGCGAATCCTACTATGTAACGATAAGCCTGCACGGTTTCTTGGAAGATCGCTAGCAACAGAAGAGGTAATCGCAACGTGCAACTTCTGTCTCCTGGATGCATGTTTTTTCGCAGTGAGGGGATTTGATCTGTCCATGGCTGCCGCCCATGTTCCTCATTGACTCTAACGAATGACCTGGAGAGGAGCGACATCTTGATCATATGGGCTCATGTGGCTTCCCCCAGGATTACGGCAAGCGTCGAACCAGGATGGAGCTGTTAATCAAGGCTGATTTGGAGTGGGATAGCGCACCAGCTAGGCGGCATAGACGAAAGCCTATACTGTGCCGGATGGTGCGCCTGCTCTATCCGCGTTCTCTTCAAGAGCTCTAAGGCGAATGCCCATCTGATCTAACTGGGATCATATCGTGATCAACCTGCTGGCTCTTTTCGATTGCGGCCGGGCGTTGATTTAGCTTGGCGAGTTTTTCAGTAGCGAATATCCGAAACTCGTGGGACTCATCGAATTTCTCAAGGGCCAGGGCTTGAAACTGATCGAGTCTGTCGAACCTCGCGAAGGCCACAGCCTATTGGCAAAATGCTTGAGCACCTTTTGAATTGTGTCAAGAGCATTTGGAAAAACCCCATAGTACCGGCCCCTTTCACATGTAGCTCTGCACTAAGGCAGGCTTTCCCTTTAGTGTAACCTAAGACCTGTGAAAACGGGGCCGGCCTTGTTTATTATTACCAGTAATATCAAGATGCTTCGTGGGGATGAAGTGGTCCCGGGGAGAGGCTCGTACCTCGTCTATCCAGCACCTCCTACACCACTTTCGGTTACTGGGGTCCAATCTGAGTAAAAATGGCTTTGGGTGGTCATCTAGCGTGAGCCCTTACAATGGGGCCTGGGATGAGACAACCATAGGCAGTCCGCAAGCCGGAGTGGTATTGCCACGTCTCGCCAATATCTATCTTGACTGCTTTGATCAAAAAGCGAAGTTCAAGGGAACTGCCGGCAAACTGATTCTACGTAGCCACGGGATGAGTGTTGAGGATTCATCCAGGAGATGAAAATCCGGCGGGGTATGCATAAAGTGCTCCGGGAGCGGGGTTGTTTAGCTGAATTCCTGAAGATATCGATGAGACTTTCGGTCAACATGTCGTTTTTTGAGGCTTGGTTTGATGGGATAGACCTTATCAAATACACGAGGTCGTCGTCTTGCATTTGTTCTACGAAGCGTGGTGATTGAGGTTTGTCAGGAGCAGTATACGAGGTTCGCACGAACGATTCTGTCAGAGGTGTGATACCAGGCTGATCATCTGGCGCCATCCTACCTGATTTGGGTGGTGTCGTTTCTGCGAGCGAGGATGCTTGCCCCGATAATTGCTCGTGCCTCTGGCACATGCGGGATGGCAGGCTC
>DUWJ01000336.1 GCA_012842765.1 Bacillota bacterium
CGAAACTGAGCTTGCCGTCGATGATGACGGCAGTCTCCCCCGGACTTAGCGCCGCCGCAATTTTCGCACCCGCCCGTCTGTGCCTGTGTGTGTTCTTGCCCGGAGTGTCGACGGAAAACCCCTCCCGGTGGATGGTCTTGACAGTGCCCACCGCATAGCCCCGCCTGACAAGCTCGCCCACAATATGCTCCACAGTCGTAGTTTTCCCCGTCCGATGAAGCCCTGAGACGGCAATAACCCGCATAGAATGACCCCCATATGCCACCCTGATGAGCGTTGCCGGCCCATCGCATTCCGCATGGATATGTATTCTATAGCCACCCACGCTTTCCCTACAGGCCCATGCACATCCCAGGGTTTGCGGTTGTCAAACCTGGCCAGAGTCTTTGCGTCCTTTCCACAAGTTCTCCAACCGGCACCCGCAACTGCCGCCCCACCCGTACATGCCCGCATCAACAGAAAGCCCACCGCAACACGCATCACGGGCGATGCACGGTAGCGGCAGGCTTTTGGCCATCAGACTACATGCCATGTGGGCGGGGAGGAGACATCGCTATGTTAGCTTGAACCCGGAGATCAACTCCTCCAACCCCGCCGCAATGTCCGCTAGCGCCTGGGAAGACGCATGCATCTCCCTGATTGCCGCATCGACCTCCTCAGTCGACGCCGTGACCTCCTGCACCGCCGCCACGTTTTCAAAGGATACCGCGGCAACAGCATCAATAGATTCCTTCACCTGTCCTATGCCGACATTCATATCCTCCGCAGCCTTCAGACTGCTGTCCGATGCTGCCACGATCTCCGCCATGGCCCTCCGCACCCGGTCACTCGAACCTTCGAGAGAGCCCGCAGTCTCCGATAACGCCTCGATGAGCTCTACACTCTCCTGTACGCCTAAGATAATCCGATTGAGAACCTCCATGGTCCGATCTACGCTCTCGGACACCTCCGCAGTGGCTGAATCGGACCCGCCGATCGCCTCGGCCACCTTTTCTGTGGATCTTCCCAGATCCTCCACGAGCTTGGCAATGGCTTTGGTTTCAGCCAAAGATCTCTCCGCCAGTTTCCGGATCTCGTCCGCAACCACAGCAAACCCGCGTCCATGCTCTCCTGCCCTTGCGGCCTCTATGGCGGCATTCAGCGCCAGGAGATTAGTCTGGTCCGCAATATCATTTATTACCTCCACAATCCTTCTAATCTCCTTGGAACTCGAATCGAGATCCCGTGCCGCCTCCGACACCCTTGCAGATTCACGACGGGCGAGGTTTACACTAATCGCCATGTCCCGCGTGGCAGTGCTGCCTTCCCTGGCTGCCTCGCCCACACCTTGCGCAGCGGAGCTCACCCGTTTTAGGCCCTCCAAAGATTGTGCGATCGATGAACGCATCTCATCGACCGCAGCAGAGCCCCGGCCCACACTATTCGTCTGCCCGCGAGCACACACCGCAACCCGCTCCACAGTGGGCATGAGAGCCTCAGCCGCATTTGCAGTCTCCCCAGCGCTCCTGCTCTGCTGTTTTGCGCCTGCCGATATCTGCTGGGCCGTGTCTGCAATCTGCCGCACCGAATCCGCAGACTGTTCCACTGATGCAGACAGCTGCACGCTTGCCGCAGCCACCTGCCGCGAAACGTCCAGCGCCTTGCCTACAATCTCCCGTAAACTTTCCACCGTCTTGTTGAAAGCCTGCGCCAAATGGCCCAGTTCATCCCGGGAATCGACATCGGACTGAACCGTCAGGTCTCCCTCCGCCACCTTGTTGACAGCATGCGTAAGGCGCTCCACAGGTTCCGACACAGCCCTCGACACCCTGAGCGCCATGGCAACCGCGGCAGCGATCCCTATCGCCGAAACGAGACTCGCAACAAGTGTCCCTCGCTTCACGCTGGCCTTGGAACTAGCTATCTGTCGCCCTATGTGGTCCCGTTCCGCGCGCACCAATCCATCAAGGATCTCAGCCCTTTGCCGCCTTACCGGCTCGTACGTGTCTGAAAATATCGACAGTGCCATCTCGGGGCTGAGCCCCGCCATGCCCGTTACGGATACTGCCACCGTCGACATGGACTTGCCAAGCTCGTCCACTTCCGACAACGCCTCGACCAGCTCCGGCCTTGTAAGACGCCTGGCGGCAGCGCGCATAGCATTCTCCGTCTTCTCCCACGCCACATCATAATCCCGCTGGAATCCGGCATTGCCAGGATCGATTATCAATCCGCTTATGGCATTCGCCGCCTCAAGATCATACGCCCTGAGCGATTCGACTAGCTGAAGCGATAACAACTCCTCGTCTACGACTTGTGTCATGTTCCTGTCGTAATTCGCAAGCTGCAGATACATCATGACATTCCCAATGAGGACAAAGACGACCACAAGCAAAAACGTCACCAAAAGCTTAGCCTTGGTATGCTTGAACAAGCGCGACCCTCCTCAGTTGGCGCCATGTTCATCCCCTTGCCGAACATGGACATGACCGAAGATATAGACTCATGCTAAATGAAAGAAGAACCTATCACCCCACCTTGAACTTAGATACGGCTTCGCGCAGATTGCGAGCCATCTTCGCAAGAGCGTCCGCCGACTCTGCCACGCTTTCGATCGATGCTCTCACCTCTGAAGCAGCGGCCGACACTTCGTCTACAGCCGCTGCATTCTCCTGGGATACGGCAGCCACCGAATCGATCGACGCCTTCACCTCGCCGACCCCCGCCTCCATTTCCTCGGCAGCTGCCGCATTGCCGTCTGCTACCATTACGATCTCTTCGACAGCTTTCTGAAGACGAGCGCTAGCAGTAATCAAATCATTCCCGTGCGCAGCCAATTCCTGAACGTATGTAGCGGTCTCGTTGGCATTTGCCAGGATTTTCTCGAGAAGGCCCGTAGCCCCCGATGCATTCTCCGCAGCCTCCGCCGTAGCAGCGTTGGAGACCTCTATCGCCGTAACGACCCTGCCCGTGGAATCCCTGAGCCCCTCCACAAGGCCTGCAATGGCCTTAGTCTCAGCAAGCGACCTTTCTGCCAGTTTTCTGACTTCGTCGGCCACCACAGCAAATCCACGTCCGTGCTCCCCTGCTCTAGCAGCCTCGATGGCGGCATTGAGCGCGAGGAGGTTGGTTTGGTCCGCAATATCGCTGATTACCTCGACTATCCTTCCTATCTCCCGGGAGCTCTCATCCAGTTCGCGCGCGGCATCACTGACCCGAGCCGCCTCAACGCGCGCGCTTTCCACACTAGTCACCATGGAATTCACGGCAGCACTTCCTTCAGCCGCAGCCTCCTTGGTGCTCTCTGTGGCAGAACTCACATTCTCAAGGCCATTTGCGGACTTGGCCAGCGCCGTCCCCATGTCTCCCAACATCACAGATGCCTCGTGCACACTTGTGGTCTGCGACTCAGCGCCCGCCGCAACCTGTCCGATAGCCATGCTCAGCTGCTCTGCAGCCGCCGCGGACTGCTCTGCGCTATCACTCCCCTGCAAAGCTGCGGTGGCCATCTGCTGGACCGTGTCGGATATCTGTTGCATGGCCTCCGCAGACTCCTGCATCGACGATGACAATTGCAGACTCGCACTTGCCACAATCTCCGATGAACTGACGGCATCGCTCACCAGAACGCTCAACGAACCCACCGTCCTGTTGAACGCGTCCGCAAGGTCTCCGATTTCATCCCTCGACTTCACACGGGTTTCAACAGTCAGATCCCCTTCAGCTACACGCTTCACATCCGCTGTGAGCTGGACTATGGGAACTGCGATCTTCCTCGATGCCGCCATCGCCAAGATGACCGCCAAGGCCGCGCTTGCTCCTGTCAACACAGTCGCCGCCATCTGCAGGGCATCGCTTGCGGCCTCAGCCTTTTCCACTGCTTCTTCTATCTTTCTTTCCTGCAAGGAGACGAATTCATCCAGGACCTGTTCCCGCCTTACCCTCACAGGGTTGTATTCTTCAGTGAATATCGCTGCAGCTTGAATCCGATCAAAGGAAGCGCAATCGATGATCTTCCGCTCAACTCGTTCACGCTCCTCGTTTCCTGCGGCAATC
>DUWJ01000337.1 GCA_012842765.1 Bacillota bacterium
TAGCTCAGTCGGTAGCAGCGCATGCATGGTAAGCATGAGGTCATCGGTTCGATTCCGATCGCGGGCTCCACTTTATCAGACCGCACCACCAATGGTGCGGTCATTTTTTGTGTTTGCCAGGCGTGTTTTGCGAGCCGATGGACTGAAAGAAGTCATGTCATCCAACCAGCGGGAAGAAAGGCTGTAGGCGAGGGAACGCCGGGTTCAAAGGAGGTTTTAAGGGCGAACACCGAACGTAGTGAAAGCGAATCTAAGGCAGCCTCTAAGAGCGGTAATATTGCGTGATATGGGAAAGTCCGAAGGCTGTATAACCTGGGAGCCTTGAACGGACGGTTGAGGCAGACAAACTTAACCGGGGAAGCTCTGCATCATCCAGAGAGCTGGCAGGCCTAAAGAAGCGGAGACGCAAGGATGGAAGTAGGACGGTAGATGAGTCTGTAGGATTCAGCCTGTGAAAAGCTGGCAAAAGGCTGGAGGATAAGGCTGAGGGGACAGCGATCCGGAGCTGCTGGGTCCTGTGCCCGCTCAAAGCCGGGCGGGGTAGATTGCCTTCAAGCTAAAAACGCCTTGCGGGACTGTGGATATAACCAGCGATGCAAGAAAGGAACAAAGGAATCGTGGGGATGAAGGAGCTCACCAACTACGTGGTCGGTGCATTGCATCTTTTCACTTTTCAATGGAACGAAGTGACTAAGGCTTGTTAGAAACCGTGTATGAGACCTGCAGGCGTGGTTCTTTGAGAGGGATGACGCTAGGCGGATTGCCTGGCACCATGATACTTCAGCGTGAATGATCTGCCCCGTTCATGTCGATGCAGGTGCACTGGCTGCACATTAGTCACCCTAGCCTGCTATGAAATGCATAGGCGTTGCCTGCTGTCAGCATGACCGGGTGGTTGGCGCTTGCAGCTTACTTTCAGTGTGGGCTGCAATGTCCGCATTCATCTTGGGCACGGCAGACTATCGGCGCTAGGCGGCGTTTCGGGTGGATTGACAGTGCTGGTGGGGTATGATAACTTTTAGGGGTGATTATGGGCGCTCCTGACGGGGGGCGTCATAGGTGTCTGCTCGAGCCTTCGGGCGACAGCTGATGCAACTGAGTAATGGGGAGGTCTAACGAGATGCGGGAGGGAATCACCCTTCAGTGTAGTGAATGCAAGAACCGCAACTACCAGACCGCCAAGAACAAGCGGAATGACCCTGATAGGATCGAGCTGAAGAAGTACTGCAAGTTCTGTAGGGCGCACACTTTACACAAGGAAACACGCTAGGGTATAATCTAGCCGTGTTTCACAGGGGAGGGATCTATTTCATGGCTCAAGAGGCCAAGCCGACTCTCTCCACGCGCATGAAAGGATTCTTCGGCAAGATTGGGAAGTTCTTTCGGGAGGTTCGTGCTGAATTCAAGCGAGTTCAGTGGCCTAGCCGAAAGGAAACGTGGTCTTTGACTTTGGCCGTGATCGTGTATGTGCTCATTGTAACTGTGTTTCTGGGCCTAGTCGACCTGGGACTATCCTTCCTGGTTGAACAGATTGTCAAGGCAGCTGCATGAGCAAAATGGGTACTGACAAGATCGAGAACGGCAGAGGCTGGTACGTGGTGCATACGTACTCAGGCTATGAAAACAAAGTGAAGACCAATCTGGAACGGCGCGTGCAGACCATGGAGAAAGAGGACAAGATCTTCCGGGTGCTCGTCCCCACCGAAGAAGTAACTGAGTTCAAGGATGGGCGTAAAAAGGTTGTCCAGCGAAAGAGATTTCCCGGTTATGTCCTGGTCGAGATGGTGATGAGTGACGATTCTTGGTATGTCGTCAGAAACACGCCCGGAGTCACGGGTTTTGTGGGCTCCGGCAACAAGCCGATTCCACTTACCGAAGAGGAAATGCATGCGATCCTCCGTCAGATGGGGGTGGAGGAGCCCAAGGTCACGGTGACCTTCGAGATTGGCGAGACCGTCAGGGTGATCTCTGGTCCTTTTGAGAACCTCGACGGAATTGTCCAGGAGGTCAGCCCCGAAAGGGGCAGATTGCGCGTACAGGTATCTATGTTCGAACGCGAAATCCCGGTGGAACTAGATTTTACTGATGTCGAGAAATACTAGCACTCGCCGGGGAGGAGGTGTCAGCCAATGGCGAAAAAAGTCACGGCAGTAGTCAAGCTGCAGTTGAATGCGGGAAAAGCTAGCCCCGCACCGCCTGTCGGTCCTGTGCTGGCGCCGACCGGAATTAACATTGTTGAGTTTTGCAAGAACTTCAACGCCAAGACTGCAGATCAGGTAGGTACGATAATACCAGTAGAGGTCACAGTGTACGACGACAGGTCATACACCTACATCCTCAAGACGCCTCCGGTGTCTTTCTTGATCAAGAAGGCGCTTGGGATTGAGAAAGGTTCGGGCGAACCCGACACTCGAAAGGTCGGCAAGCTGACCCTGGATCAGGTTAGGCAGATTGCAGAAGTAAAGATGCCTGACCTCAATGCAAATGATATCGAAGCTGCCATGGAACTAGTGAAGGGCAGCGCCAGAAGTATGGGCGTGGAGGTTGCAGAGGCCTAGGCCTTACAACCTATCCGCAACAGCCTGCGCTTGAATGTTGCGGGCTACAATCGTGGGAGGACATGTTCCGCTGGCACCACGTGGGAGGTAAAACCTATGCCAAAGAGAGGCAAGAAGTATCAGGATTCCGTTAAAGTCATCGATAGGATGACTCTGTATGGACCGGCCGAAGGCGTGAAACTCGTTCGCGAGGCGGCCAAGGCCAATTTCGATGAGACTATCGAAGCCCACATCAGATTGGGTGTGGATCCCCGTCGTTCGGATCAGCAAGTTCGTGGGGCGGTCGTGCTTCCGTACGGAACTGGCAAGACCAAGACTGTGCTGGTTTTCGCAACGGGCGAAAAGGCGCGCGAGGCAGAAGAGGCTGGCGCCGATTATGTTGGCGGGGAAGATCTGGCTCAGAAAATACAGAGTGGATGGCTCGATTTCGATGCTGCCGTAGCTACTCCAGACATGATGAGTGTCGTGGGAAGGCTAGGTAAGATCCTTGGCCCAAGGGGCTTGATGCCGAACCCGAAAACAGGAACGGTCACGTTCGAAGTGGCCAAGGCGA
>DUWJ01000338.1 GCA_012842765.1 Bacillota bacterium
CAAAAGCACATTCATGTGCCCCGGCATCCGGCCCGCCACTGGGTGGATTGCCACTTTGACGTCTGCCCCGCCGGCCTCCAGTTTATCCATGAGGGCCTTCACGTCGCCCTGCGCTTGAGCTAGCGCCATGCCATACCCGGGAACCACGATTACCTTCTTAGCCGCCTTTGCAATAGAGATGTAGTCAGCCTTTTCGGGCTTTTCTGCCTTCGACGCCAGTCTTGCTTGAGCAGAGGTCTCCCCAGCTGCAGCCTTTGTAGGGGCTGAAACCGGTTTTGCCTCACTCCCCTTGATATGCGCCACAGTGGTCTTGCCCGTAAGCACCTGGCCAAGGCTCCTGTTCATCGCTCTGCACATTATCTGTGTAAGGATGAGGCCTGAAGCGCCTACTACTGCTCCTATTGCCACAAGAAGGGGATTTCGAATAGCAAGCCCCGAAACTGATGCCGCCACACCTGAAAGCGAGTTAAGCAGCGACACAGTAATCGGCATATCGGCCCCGCCAACGCGTATCGTAAAGAGCACCCCGTACGCAAGCGACGCGACAAGTGCGATCACGCTCGGCCACAGGGCCGCATCTGCTGGAGCCAGAACAGCCCGAACTCCCGCCGCCACCGAGATGATGATGGCGACAGCATTTACAAATGTCTGATTTTCGAAGATGACTGGCCTTTGATTTATCTTGCCTGCAAGTTTCCCCGCGGCTATAAGGCTTCCGGAAAGCGTTATCGCGCCGACAAGAAGCCCGAGGATAGCGGTTACTTTTTCGAATGGCCCAATTGCCCCCGGGCCCAGCAACGTAAGGAGTGAAACAATGGCAGAGCTGCCTCCGCCAAACCCATTTAGTAGGGCGACCATCTGAGGCATTTCGATCATGGCCACCCTTGCTGCAAGGATATAGCCTAGCGCACCGCCAACTGCCATCCCTAACCAGAGAATCTGTACGCTGACAATATCCTCTGCAACCAACGTGACTATGATTGCACCTGTCATGCTCACCGCGCCTATAAGGTTGCCTCTAACGGCGGTAGCGGGGGAGCTCATCAGCCTGATGCCCCAGACAGTCCCTGCCACGAAGACCAGCCCTAGCAAGTCTGCCAGGCTAAGACCGAGAAAGATTGCTTCGTTCCAATCCATCAGATCATACAGCGGTCAGTGCCGCTGAACCCTCCCTACTTTTTGAACATCCTTAGCATCCTGTCGGTGACCAAGAAGCCCCCGACCACGTTGATCATCGCCATAATTATCGCTACGCATCCGAGCACTGCACCTACAGCCGAAGCTCCCTGGGTTTTGGCTGCCGCTGTTGCGCTGAGTGCGCCTAACACAGTCACCCCGGAAAGAGCATTTGTGCCCGACATGAGGGGCGTGTGAAGCAGGCTTGGAACTTGGCTTATCACCTTGTAGCCAACAAATGTAGCGATGGCAAAGAGGATTATAAGTGACAGTTCAGACACGGACGTCACAACTCCCTATTTCATGTTCATTGCTTCACGAGCGCCTTCATGGACGATCTGGCCGTCACGGGTGACCAAGGAAGACTTGATGATCTCATCGTCAAGATTCAGGTCAATCTTGCCGTCTTTGACGAGGTTTGCGGTGTAGTTGTAGATATTGTTTGCGAACATCCATGTGGAGGCCGTGGGCATCATTCCCGGAATATTCTTTGTTCCATCGATACTGACGCCGTATTTCTCTATGACCTCGCCAGGCTGGGTGATCTCCACGTTTCCGCCCTGGTCGATCGCAATGTCAACAATCGCCGAGCCAGGCCTCATAGCCTTGACCATTTCTTCAGTTACGATCACGGGTGCGAGCTTGCCCGGGATCAGGGCTGCAGTGATGACTATGTCGGAATCAATTACTACAGGCTTGACTGTCTCCCGCTCCTTTTCGAGCCACTCGTCGGGCAGCTTGGCCGCATATCCGCCAGGCGCAATGGCGATCTCAGATGGAACGCCCACATCGACAACCTTCGCTCCAAGGCTCTTTGCCTGTTCATTGGCGTCGGGCCTGATATCGATAGAGTTGACCACAGCGCCCAACCTCTTAGCCGTGGCAACCGCTTGCAGACCCGCTATGCCCGTTCCGATAACGGTCACCGTAGACGGCTTGATCATGCCAACTGCCGTTCCCACCATGGGCATGAACTTGGGAAGCCTGTTTGCTGCCATCAGGCAAGCCTTGTAACCGGCAACCGTGCTCATTGAGGTGAGGGCATCCATGGTCTGAGCCCTTGAGATCCTGGGTATTCCGTCAAGGGTGAGGGATATAACGCCTTTTGCGGCCATGTCCTGAACCATTTGGTGATTGGCTGGAGCTGCAGGATGGAGGAAGGTGATGATGCATTGGCCTTCGTGCATCATATCCACTTCATGCTTGCCTACGGCATCGTTGAAAATCGGCTCTTTCACCTTGAGAATGATGTCGGCCCTAGCAAAGAGGTCTTCTACATTGTCGACGATCTCAGCCCCGGCTGCACTGTACTCTTCATCGTGGAAATAGGAACCTTCTCCAGCGCCCTTCTGAACCAGTACCTTTGCGCCTTCAGCTGTCATCTTCTTGACAGTGTCGGGCATCGCGGCTACTCGCCGCTCCCCCTTCATGATCTCGGTGGGGACTCCGATAACCAAACCTTGGAATTTCATCTGTAGCCACTCCCTGTTCCATGATTTATGGTATATCATGAGATAACGCTCCAGCGTTTGCAGAACATTATCCCCAGGTCACTCCCGCGGCTAACCTAGATCTCCCGATTTCACTACGCGAACACCTGCTGCCTTCATCTCAGCCAACGCGCGCTCCACGTCCCCTTCGGCAACTCCCACGCCCCTGCACCCATCCTCAATGAGCCAGGTTCTGTAGCCCAAGGATACGGCGTCAAGAGCAGTGTATTTGACACAGTAGTCAGTAGCCAAGCCCATAACGTACACCGTGTCTACCTTCTGATCCCGAAGATACGTTTCGAGACCAGTAGCATTTCGTCTTCCGTTATCGAAGAACCCACTGTAACTGTCTATTTCTGGATCCATTCCCTTATAGATTACCTTATCGATCTTGCCAGTGTTCAGATGAGGAGAGAATTCAGCTCCTTCAGTATGCTGCACACAATGGTCAGGCCATAAGACCTGTGGCATGCCGGAAAGCTCAATAACATCGCCTGCCTTGCATCCCGGATGTGAAGAGGCAAAACTCCCATGACCCGGCGGATGCCAATCGGCTGTCGCTATAACAATGTCGAAGTATTCCTGTACTCTATTGGCGACAGGAATGACCTGATCGCCCTCTAGCACCCCCAGAGCACCGCCCGGCAAGAAATCATTTTGCAGATCGACAAGCAATAAGGCCTCCATACCAAGGCACCCCCACATTGTGCAGTTTTCTACATCAGAGCCAAATATCCTGTCGCAACAGCATGACATGTATATGGGTTTTCGGACCTGTCATGCGCAGCCAAGTTACACCATCACAAGCAGTGCGCTAAAGGCTAATTCGCTGCAAGATGCCCGGCCAATTCCTTGAGGAACCACTCCACGTCACTGACTATCCCAATAGCCTGGAAAGTACCCCGGTCGGCAAGTTTGGTGACTGTAGCAGGATTTATGTCAACACATACCGTCTTAACACGGGCCGGGAGAAGATTCCCTGTTGCGATTGCATGCAACATGGTCGAAAGCATCAGGGCAATTTCGACACCCTTCAAGTTCTTCCTCATGGCGTCCTGAGCTTTGACAGAATCGGTTATCACGTCCGGCAACGGGCCGTCATCTCTGATGGAACCTGCCAAAATGTACGGAACATCATTAGTAACTAGGGAGTACATTACCCCCTTGGTCAGTATCCCCTTCTCCACCGCAGGCCTCAACCCGCCCGCCTTTCGAATAGTGTTGATCGCTCTGAGGTGATGCGTATGGCCCATAGGGGCGGATGTCCCGTCCTTGAGATAAACCCCAAGGGAAGTACCGAGCAAAGCCCATTCAACATCGTGCGTAGCCACTGCATTCCCGGCATAGAAGACATTTACGTAACCCGCATCAATTAGCCTGGCAAGATGTGGACCGGCGCCTGTGTGAATCACTGCAGGACCTGCCACCACTAGGATCTTTCCGCCACGGGCCCGCACCTCTTTCATCTCCCGGGCTATCTGTTCCACAACCAGAGCCTTAGGCCGCTCGCTCGATACATCGCTGCCCATGAAGGAGAAGACCTCAGTCTCTTTGGCCGAGGCCATTGAGGCTACTCTTATCCCGCTGCTTCCAACCACCACGTACTCACCACGGGAAACTGCGGCTAGAGGGCAACATCTAGCTGCCGGTTTTTGAGCATCAACAACAATCGCGCAGTCCATCTCTATATCGTCCACAGGAACCCATTGCCCATCGATATTGACGTAAGTCTCAATATTTGTGCTGGTATAGAACTCATCAGGACAAACACCGTCCTGCTCGACGACGGCAAGCTGAACGGGTTCGCCGTCGAAGACGGTGGCCCCCAGTTCCTTCGCCTTGTCAAGGATTTTGTCTAGCTCCTCGCACGTGTCAGCACCCACCTCGATAGTCGCGCAGCTCTCCTCTTCCTTCATCCGCCCGAACTGAGTCTCGACGATCTCAAACTTTCCCCCAAGATCGGAGACGGCATCAAGAAGCCGCGACAGCAAACCCGAATCAATGAGATGGCCCGAAATCGAAATCCTCGCAGTATACACCGGCGCATCACTCCTATCCGGAAGCTTTTGTTCTAAACATGCTGGACTCTGCCTGCTTCATGGCCTCGTGAATAATGGGGTGCTTTGCCGAAGGATTATGCAATAGCTATGTATAATGTATAACCATATTAAGATATCATTGCCTGTATATCCCTAGCCAATAGTATCAGATATGACCATCAGGAACAAGGTTCCCTACAGCGAATCTTCCACGCAGACCCGAAAGTGGGCTATAGTAATCATGGTTGACGCAACCGCAAGCACAACAGAACAATTGTGAAGCACAGCGGACTCACGCGGTAAGAGGAGGGGCGCCCATGGGCCCGAATATCAACAATCAGACAATAGCAGTTGCCATGAGCGGGGGCGTAGACTCGTCAGTCGCCGCCGCGCTCCTCGTAGCCCAAGGACACAGGGTGATAGGAATCACGATGACAACCTGGCATTGGCCCGGCCCTTTCGAAGGAGATGCGTGCGGGGACAGCTTCGGCGAAGAGGCGGCAGATTCCGCAGCTCGGGTCGCTCGATCGCTAGGCATCGATCATGTCGTTGTAGACCTGTCCGAGGAATTCAAGAAGACTGTTGTTGCGGACTTCGTCCGCGCCTATGCCGGCGGATCAACCCCGAACCCGTGCGTCATATGCAATCAGTTGATCAAGTTCGACCTATTGCATCACAAGGCCAGAGAACTCGGCGCAGACATGGTTGCTACCGGACACTACGCAAGGCTTCGACAGGATGCGGTTTCCGGAAGATACCTGCTTCTCCGCCCGGCCGATTCTCGCAAAGACCAGACATACATGCTCTATCGACTCGGGCAGGAACAGCTGGCGCGTTCAGTCTTTCCTCTCGGCGATCTCGAAAAGGTCCAGGTTCGCAAAATAGCCAAGTCCATCGGCCTTGAAGCGGCAGACCGACCGGAAAGCCAGGAGATATGCTTTCTTCCCCCGGGCAAGTATCGGGAGTTCTTGGCATCAAATGAGCCCTCCTTCCAGACTCCCGGTCCCATCGTGAACACAGAGGGCCACGTTATAGGGGAGCACCGTGGCATAGCCATGTATACCGTTGGCCAAAGGAAGGGACTGAGTCTCGCAGCCGATCGGCCGCTTTACGTATTGGAGATACGACCCGACTCGAACACAATAATAGTTGGCCCCGTCGAACGCCTCTACAGCAGCTGGCTCGAGGTTGAGAGCACTAATTTCATCCCCTTCGACACACTAAGCGACAAGATGGACGTGCAGGCAAAAATAAGATATAGATCGCCGGCAGCCAAAGCAGTAATATTCCCTGCAGCCAATGGGAGAGTGCGCGTAGAGTTTAACGAGCCTCAGCGGGCAATTACTCCTGGACAATCTGCTGTTTTCTATGACGGGGATTTGCTTGTGGGCGGCGGGATCATTTCAAGCAATCAGAAAGCTGATGTCTGAGGGCATGTCCCATTCCCGCTGGACTGCTCGGACTCTCCCTTGCA
>DUWJ01000046.1 GCA_012842765.1 Bacillota bacterium
CGCTTTTCATGGTGGGCGCCGTGGCCGTGGGAATGTTCCAACTTCCCGGTCTTGGCCCGATTCTCGCGGCTTCTCACTATGTTTCAGCTATACTCCTTGGCTTTCTGCTTAAGTCCTATGGAGAGAGCGATAAGAGGAGAAGGACAGAAGAATACCAGAGGGAAGAATCGCTGCTCTCCCGTGCAGCCCATGAACTGTACACTGCTAGGAGTCAAGACAACAGATCATTCGGGCAAATCTTCGGAGACGCAGTAAAGGACTCCGTAGGAACGCTGCTTCTCGTTGGCGGGTGCATAATGATATTTTCCGTTGTGATTCGCGTTCTCACGGTGTTTCACATCACAGACTTGCTCTCCGCGCCACTCATAGCTGTGCTTGCTCCACTCGGCGTCCCGCAGGATTTGGTGGCTTCACTCGTAGGCGGTTTCTTTGAGATTACAATAGGCACAGAAATGGCAAGCCGCGCCACCGCCAGCATTGCCCAGAAGGCAATAGCAGCGAGCGCAATAATCGCGTGGAGCGGGCTTTCCGTATTCGCTCAGGTTGCGAGCATGCTCTTTGGCACTGATATTCGACTCACGCCATACTTCTTCGCCAGAATAGTGCATGCAGTACTTGCTGCCATAGTGACAGCTATCATGCTCAAGATAGTCCCATGGGCCGCCCAGCAGACAATAGCCATTCCCGGCCTCTCCAGCTCGCCCGGTTTCTTGGCCACAGTCGGCTACTCCTGCACAATGCTTGCCAAAACCGCAGCCATAGGGGCATCCATCATGGCGGCGCTAGCGCTTCTTTCCAAGCCCCGGGCATTCGGCTTCAGAGTGAAAAAATAGGCAATCGAATTACCTAGCCTCGGGATTGTCCTTCCTGCGCCTCAGCTCTTCTATGCCTTTTCTTACTACAAACGATGTTCTATCCAGAGTTTCTTGAAGAGAAGCGAGGGTAGCCTCGGCATAATCGTCCGCTCCAAGCCTAATCTCCATAGCTTCACGTTCTGCACGCATCAACAGCACCTCCGCCTCCTCCCTCGCGCTGGCAAAGACCTCTCCATCGGCGCCAGAAGCCTGTGCTGATGCGATCCCAACGCCATCCTCGGCAGCCAACCGGCTTCTCTCGGCTATCAGGGCCTCTGTCTGCCTCATCTCTTCAGGCAGCGCAATCCGTATCCTGTCGATAAGCTCGAGAAGCTCTACTCCGTCAACAGCACGTTTTCCCGAAAAAGGCAGCTTTCCGCTGGATTCGATTATCGTCTCCATCCGATTCAGGCATTCAACAACCGATTGTTTGATCATAATCCTACCCCTTCCTCCTACACCTGGCCGACACGCGTTCCACCAATGGCTCAGGCACCAGGCCGTGAATGTCTCCTCCAGAGCCTGCTACTTCTTTGACAATGCTTGAGCTGAGGAATGAGTATTCCATAGATGTCATTATATACATGGTTTCTATGGACGGATCGAGTTTTCTGTTCATCAACGCCATAGTCAGCTCGAATTCGAAATCCGACACTGCGCGAAGGCCTCTTATGACGACATGTGCACCACAAGCCCGCACGTAGTCGACCAAAAGCCCTTCGAAATGATCAACCTGCACATTGGGGAGATGGGCACAAGCAACCCTCAACATCTCCAACCTTTCTTCCAGGGAGAACATATGGTCTTTAGCCTGGTTTTCCAGGATTGCGACAATAACATTATCAAAGATCGATGCTGCACGCGTTATAATGTCAAGGTGTCCCATAGTTACCGGATCGAAACTGCCTGGGCATACTGCAAGGGTCAACAGCTATCCCTCCGACGAGAACATATAGAAACTGACTTCGGTATCTCCGTAGCGCTCCTGCCTCACCATTGTCATCCTTGAGGATCCATATGGAGCGATATCCCGTGATGAGTGTTCTACGAGAACTAGGCCATCTCCTGCGAGAATTCGCGCATTCTCGATAAGGGACAACAACTTTTCAGAAGCCTCCATAGCATACGGTGGATCCACGAATACCAGATCATATGGCGCCTTCTCTGATACAGGTCCCCTACCCGCACCGATGGCGCGGAACGCGTCGGCCTCTACAACTGTCGACGCCTCCTCAAAGCCCAAGTCATCCAGATTTCTTTTTATGACGCCACAAGCAGCATGGTCCTTGTCAACAAACACGCAGTGCCTTGCTCCGCGCGATATCGCCTCAATACCAAGGCTTCCCACGCCCGCGAAAAGATCGAGTACGACACAGCCCTCAACGCGATCGGCAATAATATTGAAGATCGCCTCGCGCACACGGTCAGAGGTAGGTCTAATGTTGCGCCCCCTGATCGTAGCCAACCGGCGACCTCCTGCAATGCCTCCAATAACACGCATCTTACTTGACTATGCTATTGGGCCGAGCCTCAGCTGCAGCTCCCGACCCCAATACGTTCTCGACAATGACCAGCACCGTGAATCCCACGCCTCGACAAGCCTACGAATGGACCTAGGCGCCTTGAGCAACTCGAAGCTCTCTGATTCCACCGTATTAATGCAGCTTTCATCGTCCAACATGGTGTTGGAGGAAGCATCGCAACTGTTGTCCGTCATTGCAGCAAGCCGAGACATGGCTCATCCCCCTTTCACTCAATAGAGATAAGGTAATAGTAAAGCGGTTGACCGCCGTATTGCACTTCGAACTCGATGTCAGGGTATTCCTCTGCCAAGCTATCCGCGAGCGACTCCGCTTCTTCCTCAGTAACACTGAACCCGTAGATGATAGTGGCGATTTCGTGTTCTTCAGAGTACATTTCCGTGAAAACCTTGCGGACGACTTCGTCCACGTCTTCGCCAACAACCTGAATGTCACCGTCAACTATGCCAATTATGTCGTTTTCGCGGATCTCTATTCCATTGAACGTAGAGTCGCGCACTGCATACGTGATCTCGGCGCTCACTACCTTGCCGATAGCCTCGTTCATCTTCGCCACATTGTCTTCCACAGAAGTATACGGCGTCATGGCTAAGAGCGCAGCTAAGCCTTGGGGTATTGTCTTGCTCGGCACCACGTGTATTCTCGCTTCGATATCAGGCACCTCGGCAGCTTGTCGGGCAGTGAGAACCACATTCCCGTTATTAGGAAGAATGATGACGTCTTTGGCATGGGCTTCGCGTATCCCATCAACGATATCCTGAATGCTTGGGTTCATTGTCTGCCCACCGGTTATCACAACATCAGCGCCAAGGCTCTGCAGTATCTTCTCTACACCATCCCCGGCCGCCACGGCAACGATGCCCACATCCTTCAGCTCGTAGGGCTCTTTTTCGCTGGAATGCGGGAACACTCCGTTTTCCGCACCGCTCATTTCCTCGAACTCTTCGTGCTGGTCCTCCATGTTATCTATGTCTATTTCGTGAAGCGAGCCATACCCAATGCCGATCTCGAGAATCCGTCCAGGCACATTGCTGTGCATATGCACCTTAACTGTGTTTTCATTCCCGACGACCAACATGGAATCTCCGTCAATTTCGGCAAGAAGCCGGCTCTTTATCTTCTCAGGATCGAGGCCGTTTCCACGAATTATGAACTCAGTACAGTAGGCATACTTGATCTCTTGCTTCACAGCCATAGGCTCTCTGGCAACTTTCAACGCCGTCTCAGCTTCAGCATGCACCAAGGCAGCAGGCTCTACCGGCTCTCCCACGAGGCCCTTCATAAACCCTTGGACGAATATAATAAGCCCCTTGCCTCCGGCATCAACAACGCCTGCTTCCTTCAATGCAGGCAACATCTCAGGCGTCTTCTCGAGCGCAGCTTCGCCCTGGCGCAATGCCTCGTCGATCACTCCAAGGATGTCAGCGCCGTTCTTGGCTGCTTGAACTCCACCGTGGGCGCCTGTCCGCGCAACAGTAAGAATCGTGCCCTCCACTGGCTTCATGACTGCTTTGTAAGCAACATTGGAAGCTTCCTGGAAAGCCGATGCCAAATCTGCCGGATTGGCCGACGCAAGGCCATGAAGGCGTTTGGCGAATCCCCGAAGCAATTGAGAGAGTATGACCCCCGAGTTGCCTCTGGCCCCCATGAGAGAACCTAAAGCTATGGCATCAGCCACGTCTCCCACTGATGCCGAACCTGCCTTCTCCGCTTCCTTTAGCGCAGCAGAGACTGTAAGGTACATATTAGTTCCGGTATCGCCATCTGGGACCGGAAATACGTTCAATGAGTCGACCAGGCTCTTATTCACACCAAGCCATGCCACGCCAGACTCGAAGGCAGCAACAAGGGCCGCCCCATCAATCGTCTTCATCTGCGAGGCCGGACTCTGCTTCGTTCCAGACATTATTTCTGCCGTTCCTTTCCGCCTGCACCCACCCTGACACCATGAACAGTAACGTTGACTTCAGGTACATTGAGGCCTGTGGTAGTCTCCAGAATGTACTTTACTTTATCCATTACATTGTTGGCCACCTCAGTGATACGGGTGCCGTATTCTACAATAATATAAAGATCAATCGTTGCATTGTCGCCCTGCACATCGACCTCAACTCCTCGAGCTATGTTGTCCATCCCCAGGAGTTCTGCAATTCCATCAGTAAAAGTGCGAGACGCCATTCCCACTAACCCATAGCACTCGGTTGCAGCCATACCCGCTATGGCGGCTATAACCTCGTCTGCTATGGTGATCTGGCCAAGTTCTGTACTTATTTCTTTTCCCATCATGAAACCCCCAATGCTCACCTGCAACCTGCGAATCGAGCTCCACACGAGTGAACATTTTTTCTGTATTCTTCGCGCCCACTGGATATTCCTTCTCAGACCCGCTACAATCCTCTTGCGCAGCCCCTCTGCGTATGCTATCATTTAGTTTGTGCGTTTTAGGAACTTGAGGAGGAATTATTATGGCCAGAGTATGCGATATATGTGGCAAGGGCCCCGTTTCAGGAAACTCCCGCAGCCACTCGGAGATCAAGACCAAGCGCAGATGGTATCCTAATCTCCATCAAGTTAGGGCAGAGATTGATGGCAGCACTCGCCGGATAAAAGTCTGCACCAGGTGCCTCAGGTCGGGAAAGGTAACCCGGGCCATCTAGCCCCAACCCCTAGATTATCAACAAAAGCGCAATCATTTGACGCTCCCCTTACAGGGGGGCGTTTTTCATATGTTTCCCATCATAGTGGTAGACAGCATGGATTGAATCCATGCTGTCGTTCATGTCCTCTTCTCGCAGATCATAGCTTGCGTACGCCTGGCACGCTCATAAAGTCTCAGCACGACCTCGTAATCGGTTGTTGCGGATCCGAGAACAACCCCCGACTGTGAGTAGGGTCCATGACAATCTGACCCCGCAGTAACCAACAACCCATATTCACGCGCTATTCTCTGGTAATGTTCCTGCTGCCCCGAAGTGTGCTGGGGATAGATCGCTTCGATTCCCTCAAGCCCGTGTTCCACCAAAGAAGGTATCATATCGTCTTTTCCTGAAAGGCCTGGATGAGCTAGAACAGGCACTCCTTTCGCAGCCAGAACGGCCTCTATCGCCTCATAGGGAGTCAATTTGGACCTGCTTTCATAGGCTGGCGCATGAAGGCCTATGTAATGCGCAAACGCCTCATCCCAACTGAGCACGTAGCCCGCTTTGACCATTGCAGCCGCTATATGGGGCCTGCCGACTGCGCCATCACCCGCATGCTCTAACACGTCTTCCATGCTCAGATCGATTCCGAGAGCCGCAAGCTTTCTGAGCATCCGCTCCACACGCCGAACCCTACTCTCTCGTTGTGCTTCCAGGAATTTCAGCAAATCCTCGTCTTCGTAGTCTATGAAAAACCCCAGTATGTGGATCTCGCCATCACTGACATCAGTGGATATCTCCACGCCGGGCACAACATCAACGCAATTCTCCTCAACCGCCTCAAGCGCTTCCCCTATGCCGTCCACACAATCATGGTCTGTTATGGCAACGGCGGCGAGGCCGCGGCGGGCGGCCTCGCCAACCAACTCAGTGGGCGTGAACGTACCGTCTGACTTTGTAGTATGACAGTGCAGATCAACTCGCCCTTCTAACACCTATAGCCACCTTCTCGCCATTGACGTCCCATTCACGCACGTACTCCCCTTCAGGCTCGCCATGGGCAAGCGAAACCGAGAGCGTCTCCTTCATGAGATAATCCCTGTGAACCTCCAGCGCGCGCATGGAGTCGGGCCCACCCGAGATCACTGTGCAAATGCGGTCAGACACGTCAAATCCCGCCTCCTTGCGGGTCGTCTGGATCTTGTTTACTAGCTCTCTTGCGAACCCTTCTAGCTTGAGCTCCTCAGTGATGACTGTGTCGAGGGCTATCGCTCGTCCGCCCTCGGACTGTACGTAGTATCCCTCGGCAGCAACAGTTTGAATGGACACTTCTTCAGGAAGGATGGATACCTCAGTCCCATCGCTCAAGACCAATCCAAACTCGCGCCCTTTTAGAACCTTTCCAGCTATCTGCGAAGCATCTGCTTCGGCGATGCCTTCGGCAATCGCCTTCATCAACTTGCCATGCTTCGGTCCCAGAAGATCATATCTCGGTTTCACTCTATACGAAAGAAACTCGCTCATATCCTGAGCATACTCCAGTCTCTTTATGTTCAGCTCGTCCTTGACAAGATCTTCAACCAACCTGAGATCTTTTTTCTCCTCTGGAGTGACACCTACAACTACTTTCAACAGGGGCTGCCTGTTCTTGATATTCACCTCGTTGCGAGCCGCCCTGCCCAAGTACACAACCTGCCTGGCCAGATCCATCTGTCTTTCCAGATCGACATCGCGCACCCATTCGTCTGCTTTAGGATAGTCCTGCATGTGTACGCTTCCTGAGCCAGGTTCTAGATTGGTGAATATTTCCTCCGCCAAGAAAGGTGTGAACGGCGCAATCAGCTTGGCGATGGTTATCAGAGTCTCGTGGAGCGTGAGATATGCGGCTTGCTTGTCGACGGTCATCTCGCTTGCCCAATATCGACGACGACATCTGCGCACATACCAATTGGATAGATCGTCCACGAACTGCTCGATTCGCCTCGCGGCCGCTGTGATGTCATAGCAGTCCATCGCCTCTGTAACTTCGCCCACAAGCCCGGATAGCTTCGACAGGAGCCACCTATCTATCACAGAGCGATCCTCGGGGGCAACATGGTATTGGCTAGGATCAAATTCATCGATGTTCGCGTATAGCACGTAGAACGCGTATACGTTCCATAGGGTCCCCATGAATTTGCGTTTGGCCTCGATAACTCCATCCTCGTAGAATCTCGTCGGGTTCCATGGCGCGTTCACTGTGTACAGATACCACCTTACGGCATCTGCTCCATGATCATCAAAGAGCTTCCATACGTCCACCACATTGCCTTTGCTCTTGCTCATCTTGAGCCCTGCCTCATCCAGAACAAGCCCGAGCACGACGCAGTTCTCGAAGGGAGGCCTGTCAAACAGGAGCGTGGAGATGGACAAGAGCGTGTAGAACCATCCGCGGGTCTGGTCCACCGCTTCGGTTATGAAATCCGCCGGAAAGGCTGCAGAGAAAGCTTGAGCATTTTCAAACGGATAGTGCCATTGCGCAAACGGCATAGAGCCAGAATCAAACCAACAGTCCATTACCTCAGGCACACGTTTGGAATCTCCTCCACACTCGGGGCATGCCAAAACTGCCTGGTCGATGTACGGTCTGTGCAGCTCTAAACGGTCGGGCAACGATTTCGCCATGCTCTTCAGCTCTTCAACACTGCCAACGACGTGTTCATGGCCACACTCCTCACATACCCAGATCGGCAACGGCGTTCCCCAATAGCGCTCACGGCTGACCGCCCAATCAATGGCGTTTTCAAGGAAGTTGCCGAATCTGCCATCCCGTATATACTCGGGATACCAACTGATCTTGGCGTTATTAGCCAATAGCTGCTCGCGCAGGTCAGACATGCGTATAAACCAAGAGCCCCGCGCGTAATAGAGCAGCGGCGTATCACATCGCCAGCAATAGGGGTAGCTATGTGTGTAGTCCATCTCTTCAAACAAAAGGCCGCGCACCTTAAGATCTTGCACAATCAGAGGATCCGCATCTTTTACGAACATCCCGCTCCAATCACGAGCCCTGTCATCAAATCTGCCTTGGGAATCCACTAGCTGTATTATGGGCAAGCCATTGTTCTGTGCAACGCGCATGTCGTCTTCGCCGAACGCAGGTGCTATGTGGACAATTCCCGTGCCCTCTGAAAGAGTGACGAAGTCGCCCTCTACAACCATGTAGGCAGGCGCTTCAGGATTCTCATACGTGTAAAGAGGCACGTATTCCATGCCCACAAGCTCGGACCCCTTGACCACCCGCACGATTCTGTAATCGCCTTTGACCCTCGCCTCGACCAAATCCTTTGCGAGTATGAGCGTTTCCCCATCCCTCTCGACATAGGCATAATCATAGTCAGCCGACACAGCCAATGCCACGTTAGACGGCAAAGTCCACGGCGTAGTCGTCCATGCCAGAAGCGATACATTCTCCTCGCCCTTGACTTTGAACCTCACGAAAATGGATGTCTCTTCAACCTCTTTGTATCCTTGCGCCACTTCATGGCTGGATAGCGCAGTGCCGCATCGGGGACAATAGGGGACCACCTTGTATCCGTGGTACATGAGGCCCTTGTCCCAGATAGTCTTCACAGCCCACCAGACAGATTCGATGTACTGATCATGGAAAGTCACATAAGGGTCGTCCATGTCTATCCAAAAGCCTAGCCTTTCAGTCATGCGACGCCATTCGCTTTCGTATTTGAAGACCGACTCTTTGCACCGCTGGACGAACTCCTCTACCCCATACTCCTCAATCTGGGGCTTGCCACTTATGCCTAATTCCTTCTCAACTTCGAGCTCAACAGGCAAACCATGAGTATCCCAGCCTGCCTTGCGTGGCACGTAGAAGCCTTTCATGGTTTTGTAGCGAAGTACGACATCTTTCATGGCGCGCGTAAGAACATGTCCTGGATGGGGCAGACCATTTGCTGTTGGGGGCCCCTCGTAGAAGACGAACCCAGGGCCTTTTTTCCTCCGGTCGACGCTCTTCTCGAATATCTTTTCTTCCCGCCAAACCTCCAGTATCTCTTCTTCCATTCGAGGGAAGTCCATAGCCGAATCGACTTTCTTGAACATTCGCAGACATAACCTCCTTGTCTTCTGTGTCACGGACATGTAGCAGCCCAAAACAGAAAAGATAAAGCCCCCCGTCCAAGGGACGAGGGGTTAACTCGCGGTACCACCCTAAATTAGCCGACACATGGCCTGGTTTCACCAGGCGGCAACGGAACCGTCGCAGAAATGTCGGCCCTCTCGTTAGCCCCGATAACGCAGGGACGCGGCACAGCTTACTCGTTCCCTTTCAGCCTGCAACTCGGGGGTGATTTTCCCGACCCGACCAGCATGGAGATCCCACCATCCTCCACTCTCTTTGGCCGTCCCGATCGATACTCTTCCCCGTCATCGTATTTCGCCTATTCAACTAGGATCAATCTACCACACAGCTGCATACAGCGTCAACTCATGGCCGATTCTTGACGGGAAAACAGGGTCGCCCCGTCTGCGACCCTCCCTGTCTCCTCAAACCTTCCATGGTCACCCTTGGCTCCGGTTCCCATTGCCCCTTCCGCCATTCTCTGGACGCAAGACGCCTTTTTGCATCAGGATAACCACAACCACTATTGTAATTATCATCTTGGGCAAATAGTAAGTAGCATTGTATGTCAACGAATAGAGCCAAGCAGGCGTTCCTGCTGGCGCATACTGTCCAAAAAAGATGTGCCCGGAGAGGACATGGCACATCAACCCGACCAGCGTTCCTCCTATAGCCCCAGTCAAATTTCGCCACCAGCCACGCCCGAACGAAAACCAAGGAGCAAGGCCAAGAGCGGTCGAAGCCAGAATATAGTCAAGAATAGCCTGCATGGGATGGACGATCTCAGATGTAGCTGTCACAAGGTCAAGCACGCCTGCTATTAGGCCCGAGAGCAAGCCTGGATAGACTCCCCTCGAAAAAGCCATGTAGAGTATGGGGACCATTTCCAGGGAGATAGACCCCCCTTGGGGCATCTTGAACAGCCTTATCATCCCCAAAACCCACGAAAGCGCGGCAGCCATGCCTACCTCCGTCAGGACTATTGTAGGAGTAGGCTTGCGTGAACGAGTTGTTGACATAACACTGATCCTCCTTGTGCGCCGCGCCGTGGGGCACTAAACAGAAAAACCGCGGTCACCATAAATGATCCGCAGTCACATAGAGACTTAACCGCTTCCCTACGCTGGCATTACCCAGGGCGGGAGAGAATTCCCCCGCTCGATCAGGTTCCAGGGTATCGGGGGTGCGTCACAAAACAAGGCAAGACTTCGTCTACCATCAATGCAAGCCTGAGCTCGTGCAACACACCATCCCGCTCTCAGCCTGTTGGCTCCCCTAGCGGATCGGCACAGTATTAAGTTTGAACGTAGCCATATATCTTATTCATTTGACACGCGAACGCGAAATCCTCCTGTGCCCTTCAAATGCTGAAAGCCACGTGCAAGCTATCGCCGTCATGCCCAACTAGAATCTCTCGTATCAGGTGTTCAGGAATTACCGTTCCCACTGCCTTCCTAGCTCTTCGGATCACTTCGCTCTCCGACATCGTTCCAATCTCATCAGCATCGCCCTCGTCCATCACCAAAGTGGCCACGAGTACACCCTTGATATTAGTGACCTCCATACAGATTGCCTCCTCCCATGTCGCAGTTGTGATTCGACGCATAGAGGAGCCATCCTGCGGCTCACGGTCAGCGATCTTCCGATAAAAGGCCGACATAACCAACGAATATCAGATCATGATATCGAAGATTCGTAAGATACTGATGACAAAACTAGGATCATTTCAGTTCCCTCGAAAGATCACGGCAAAACAACGATCGTCCGTACCCCGCTTGGGGCCATTTTGCGAATATCGAGTGGGGTGGCGCCAGGTAGAGGCATTCCTCTCACATAACCGTACGCACGGACCTCTGCTTCTCACTTGCATGGCTGCAGTTTTTCCAGAGCCTTGCGAGGCGTTTCCAGCTCAAAGCCGATCTACCCCGCGTTGGTCTCCGTCCCTTCGCAACTGCATCGGCTTTTGACTCATGCAGCCAGGCTGCTGCCATCTCAGTTTTGTTCTACAGACTTCCGTCCTTGCGTCCCCGGTCAAGTTTGTCTGCCTCAACACGAATCCGTCCTTCCTAACTTACCCGGCCCTCGGGCCTTCCCGTATCGCGCAAGGTTGCCTACTTTAAAGGCCAACTTCGGTTCGCAATCGCTACGTTCCATGTTCACCCTTGTAACTTCCTTCAGACCCCACCACTTTAGGCAGCGCCCTTGTCTACGGATTGTCTTCCCGCTACAAAGGACCTTTCGGGCTCAATAGATATGCCGGGCGAACACAAAAACGGGATCGCAACTCGGGCGATCCCGCATTACCCTAATGCACAGTCTCTTCTCCTATTGTCCCAACTGTTTGGCCAAGAATCCAGCCGCTGTTTCAGCGAGTTTCAATTCGAGCTCGCCCATGGACTTGCCCTCTTGAGACAACATGATCACAGCTCCGGCGATGTCCCCTTCGACAATTATGGGAGCAATTACCTGGCTAGACAACTCCAAGTCTTCGATTGGCGGATTCTCGTTGGCAGTGTTGGAAAGGAATGGCTTCCTGTTGCGCATGACTTCCTCTACGTGCTCAGTAATCCGACGTTCATAGAAACTCTTCCTTGAGGCTCCTGCTACCGCAACAACCTCATCTTGATCTGCGATGAGCACTATGTGCCTCGTTGCTTCGTACAGTGAATCCGCGTATTCTTGGGCAAACTCTCCAAGGTCCGCAATGGGGGAATATTTCTTAAGGATCACCGATCCCTCGCGATCGGTGAATATCTCAAGCGGATCTCCCTCGCGTATTCGAAGGGTCCTACGGATCTCTTTGGGAACGACTACTCTGCCAAGGTCATCGATTCTTCTTACTATCCCTGTCGCCTTCACGCACATCCCTCCCTTGTTATTATTTTACCTTGGCCCAACTCCTCTTATGCTCTATAACCAATTCCGCTTTCGGTCAAATCTGGGTGTGTTCGTGAAGACTCGAGCAGCATTATCAGGAAAGACAGGCGAAAAGCAAAAAGGAGGCTCACGACGATCTGCTCTCCGGCTGCTGCATCCCGATTTGCGACTACCCAACACCTTTCGGCACTGAGCAGCCGGTTCACGGAATGCAACAACCTTTGATCGACCAACGTCCGAACTTGGGCATCATGCTGCAGTCTCTCGACTGCAACACCACACTTTCGCTCGTACGCTGATCTTCGCTCGACCGCTGCAGATAGGTTTCCCTACAACGACGATCTCATCAACCGCCGCCATAAGTTGGCCAACCTGCAACGATCTTAGCTCCGGCCAGTTGCGGTCCTGCTTAAAGCCGCAACCGACCTTTGCTCGACGCACAATGGACCCGACACCTTGCGATATGATCAGATCCATTGTGGGTCTTCGCTCGACCGCCGTAAACCTCGTTAGATATCATGGCCGATTACCGTGGTTATATGCATCAGTTTCATAACATATTACGACGTGACTTGGAATCTTTTCCTTGTGGCCCATAAGATTCCCTAGAGTTACAGCTCATCCGGAGGTAACGTAGGATCGGCAATACGCCCATGGATTGAACCATGCCATCGCCTGAACCTCGCATCCCGGCCTATGCTCACCATTTGCCCGTAAAAGCCTGTAGCCGCCCCCTCGAGCGGCCACAAGACAGAAACAAAGGCTAGCTCCACTTGCCCTTGGTTATATGAGCCCGGATCTCAGCTTTAGCCGACTGTCCGATTATCCACGCCTCTTCTCGTGCACGCTTGAATACAGCAACACAGCCTGGATCAAGATCATCATCTATTCCGGCTTCAGCTATCTCCTCAACCTGTTCCATGAGTGCGATCAGCCTGCAATGAAGATCATTGGTATAACGGGACCTTCTGATCAGTTCCGTCTCCTTATCATCTACTTCGGAGAATCTCTCTGCAGGAGCGCCACACTTAGGGCACTTTTCGGGAGGCGTACTGCCATCATGGATATAGCCGCACACTCCGCATCTCCATAGCTTCATGCATAAGCCCTCCTCGCCTCACATGTCGCTTCTTGCTCGAGGACAGTAACATCAATAGTTCGCCGCAAACAACTCGAAATATGCCTGAGGATGAGCGCACGCAGGGCAAGCCTTTGGCGCTTCTGGACCTTCATGAACGTAACCGCAGTTCCGGCACTTCCACTTCACGGGCTGGCCCTTGCTGAACACTGTGCCATTCTCTACGTTGGCGAGCAGGGCTTTAAACCTCTTCTCGTGCTCTTCCTCCACCTCTCCAATCTCTCGGAAGGTGTCGGCAATTCTGTCAAATCCCTCTTCGCGGGCTACTCGCTCAAACTCCGGATACATGCTTGTCCACTCATAGTTTTCGCCATCCGCAGCATGCTGCAGATTCTGGGCAGTATCACCAACAAGTCCAACATAATCTATGAGCCTCTTGGCATGAGCCCTCTCATTCTCCGCGGTCTCCTCGAAGATTCCCCCGATCTGCTCGTAGCCTTCCTTCTTCGCTACTTTCGCAAAATAAGTATACTTGTTGCGCGCCTGCGACTCTCCGGCAAACGCAGCCATAATGTTGTCGTACGTCTTGGTACCCTCCAACTTATTAGCCAAGATCATCATCCTCCCATATCTGATGCTAGCAGACCAACAACCGCCGTACTAACTGAAACGCCTGGTGCACCTCTCAAACTCCAACGCTTGCCAGTTTTGCCTTTTACTCTTCTTCAAACAGCTCCTTGCCAACACCGCAATCAGGGCACACCCAATCATCGGGCAAGTCTTCAAAGGCCGTGCCTCTGGCTACACCGTTATCCGGGTCTCCGGCAGCAGGGTCATACACATAGCCACAGACAGTGCACACCCATTTCTTCATATCCCTGTCCCCCTTCCCATGTCCTACATTAACGCAGTCTAGCTCTACGGGCTCACATTATTCGTATACCATCATGGGGTATGTTGTCAATAGTCGTTCCTTCCAGGAACCCGACGCTCTGCCTGACACGTGAGGGATCTTCCGCCGAACAGGCATCCACGGTCTTTCGTTTTGGGCTAGGGTATCCGAAGAGCAAGCGCTCGCTCTATGATTAAGACATTCTGCAAGCTTTCCTGATCCAATCGCATACAGAAAGGTGAGCCACGTGGCTGGGGATAGTTGATTTCTTAAATGAACGCCGGAAGGCGCGTGTCGTTTAGCCGTATTGTGGCCCGTTCAACCAATACATTTTGGCATCGCGGGCATCGATCCTGATAGCACCTGATCCAGCCCATTCTTGAGAAATGGCGATGCCCGGCATAAGCCGGGCATCACATGAAACAAGTAGCCCTATAAGCCGAGTTCTGTCATGAGTGATCATCTATCTAGGACCCATGTTGCCATGGGCCTCAAGCGACCTAACCCGAGGGAAGAGCGGGCAACTCTATTCCCCTCCTATTTGGTCTTGCTCCGAGTGGGGTTTACCTAGCCGCCCGGTCACCCGGACGCTGGTGCGCTCTTACCGCACCGTTTCACCCTTACCTTGCTCCGAACAACTGTCGATAGCAGGGCGGTCTGATTTCTGTGGCACTTTCCTTGAAGTCACCTTCACTGGGCGTTACCCAGCACTCTGCCCTATGGAGCTCGGACTTTCCTCAGGCGGCCAAAAGGCCACCCGCGACCACTCAGGCTACTTGCGCTCTCAACATCATGATGCTAACACTACATCCGTTTCTCGTCAACTTCGAACTGCTCCGAGCAGATCCTTGTATGTGTCAGGATCCATGCCTACTTCGCTTCTCTTGGCGCAGACGTCGGTGCCACAACTCCTCGCGCACTCTATGCAACGCTTGGTGTCTGGGAGAGCTTCCAGTCTTTCATTGGGTATTACCTTCCCGCAAATCTCACATCTCCGTTTCACAACACGGCTCGCCTCCAATGCAGAATCTGGAGAATTGGCACCCTCTTAATTATATTTCTACACTCCAAGCAAAGTTCCTTTTATCGATCACATGTAACTTGCTGTATATACACGAATAGGCAGACAAACTGTCCGCCTAGCACTGCATCTGTAATAATTTGGTGGGCCCACCAGGATTCGAACCTGGGACCAATCGGTTATGAGCCGACCGCTCTACCGCTGAGCTATGGGCCCAATGGCTCCCCGAGCAGGATTCGAACCTGCGACCCACCGGTTAACAGCCGGTTGCTCTACCGCTGAGCTATCGGGGAACTAACTTGCAAAAAGTATTATACCGTACGCACATTCGAGGGTCAACACCACATAAGGCAGCATTTGCATTGCAGTCATCTTCTCATCAACGATTTCCGGCATCCTAACCGCCATTTCATCTATGAGGGTATACGCCTACTTTATCTCGCTCCTCGATGCCCTCGTAATCCGAGAGGCTACAGGCAACTCGTAAACGGCATCCGCGACGAAATGCAGTTTATACCCAAACCAACTCATGATCCTGTCCCTACGCTGCCATCTTTGCTCATATGTCTTCACTCCGAAATCCGCGTCGATATTCCCGCGGCCATCATAGCTATCGAAACTCCCATCAACCTTTTATTGATGCCTCATCAGTTTGCACAAGAATCTGGTGCATGCCGATGGCAAATGAACAAGGCCGGCCCAGTTTCGGGGCTATGTGTTCCGCCACTGTCATTGACATCTTGTCCGAAAAGAAAAGGCGGCTTCGGCCCCATGCACCACCAGCATGATCAACACAGCCGCCAAAATTCGATCTCCATTCCTCGTCTGGCCAACAAGCCAAGCGCCAATGCCTAAAGTGATGGCATGCCCCGCGATCAGCTTACCCCTTCAACATGCCAGGCCCAACGGAACTAATACATCCGTACATCTCCACCTAAGGTGAAATATGCACAAACTTATTCTAGGAAATCCTTGAGCTTCTTACTTCGGCTCGGATGTCGCAGTTTGCGCAGGGCCTTGGCTTCTATCTGGCGTATGCGCTCCCTGGTCACTCCGAACTCCTGTCCAACCTCTTCAAGCGTCCGAGCCCGACCGTCGTCAATTCCAAATCTCAGTCTCAGAACCTTCTCCTCACGCGGCGCCAGAGTGTAAAGCACCTCTTCCAGTTGTTCTTTCATGAGAAGGAACGAAGCAGCATCGGGCGGAGCTATGGCATCCTCGTCTTCGATAAAGTCGCCAAGATGCGAATCCTCTTCTTCTCCGATGGGGGTTTCCAGGGAAACAGGCTCCTGCGCTACCTTCATGATCTCCCTTACCCGCTCCACGGGGTAATCCATGACCTCGGCAATCTCCTCCGGCGTAGGCTCCCGGCCTAGCTCCTGCAAAAGTTGCCTTTGGACACGCACAAGCTTGTTTATGGTCTCCACCATGTGAACAGGAATGCGTATAGTCCTTGCCTGATCAGCAATGGCCCTGGTAATGGCCTGCCTTATCCACCAAGTGGCGTAGGTGCTGAACTTGTAACCCTTTCGATAATCGAACTTCTCCACCGCTTTTAAGAGGCCCAGATTGCCCTCTTGTATCAGGTCGAGAAAGAGCATGCCACGACCGACATACCGTTTAGCTATGCTCACAACCAACCTCAGATTTGCCTCAGCCAACTCGCGTTTTGCCTCTTCGTCGCCTTGCTCTATCCTCTTCGCCAACTCTACTTCCTCTTCGGCAGTGAGCAAGGGAACTCTCCCGATTTCCTTCAGATACATACGTACCGGATCGTCCAGGGCAATCCCCTCGGGAACAGACACGTCTATTTCGGTTTCCTCTTCCTCATCAGCTGAATCGTCTTCAGAATCAACAACTACGTCGTCATCGGCCTCGCTACTGTCGTTGCCCACCACGATGTCTACCCCGAACTCCCCTAGCACCTCGTACATCTCCTCGATCTGATCCGGGGTGAGGTCTACATCTTGCAACGCATCCACTATCTCACGTTCAGTGAGAAAGCCTCGCTTCTTGCCTTTAGCGACGAGGTTCTTCAATTCGGGCGCGTTGAATTCCTTTGTCATCTTTTCCTCACCTTCCGAATCGCCTTGCGCAAAGCCGACCTGCTTGCCAACAACCATAGCAACTAATATAGAGGGACATCGCGTCCAAGCAAGTAACGCAACTTCTTCTGCTCTGCCTGGAGCTCATATACGCGCTCATAGTCCCCTGCAACGTCGGCTTCCTTGATCTCGTCGTCAATTTCATTAAGCCGGTGCCTTGTTGAAAACTGCTGCCATGCTGTGAGCGCGTTTTCTAGAGCATCAGGTTCTGATTCCCATGGTTTCGCGCCAAGCAGCACAGATGAGGCATAATCCTTCAATTCAGCATCCACACAATCCACCAGCTCGGCCGGGGTCACAGCCCCATTCTCGCCCACATCACATAGCAGGCGAAACAATCTTTGATGTGCTGGCATCTTAAAACCGTCTAGTCCTATTGTTTCCATAATACGCGTCCGGTTCTGAAGAGACTCTGTCGCCAAACGAACTAATGCCCTTTCGACTTCAAGATACGCTTTGCTGCCCCAGATCGGGTCATCAAGGCCATGATTCCATGCTGACGGCTTGGGCCTCGACCCGGAACGCAAATTCCCTCCAGGGCCTGCCCGGCTCGTTCCACGCATGGCTGCCATTCGCGCCTTTCGAACATCCAGAGCCAGAGCACCTGGATCCACGTTAAACCTTTCTGAAAGCTCTCTTGTGTATTCGGCCCGCTCGACTTCGCTGTCAACTCCTGATAAAACATCCACTACCTTCTCAAGCCCATGCAGGCGACTTTCGAGGTCAGACCAATCGACTGCATCCAGCAAACTGTCGAGTTGATACCTTATGAACGGAACGGCCTCATCCACAGACCTTTGAAAGGCTTCGCCTCCGAATTCCTTTATAAAGCTATCAGGATCATGCCCCTGGGGTAACACAGCTACCCGCACATCAAGCCCCACAGCGGACGTGGTACTAACGCCTCGGGCCGTCGCGTCTGACCCTGCCGCATCAGCATCGTAACAGAGAACTACATGGTCCGCGTATCTCAACACAATCCTGGCCTGTTCAGTAGTGAGAGCTGTCCCAAGGGTGGCCACCACATTGGTTTGGCCTGCCTGATGTGCAGAGAGCACATCCATGTATCCTTCCACCAGAACGGCTTTCCCGCTTCTTCTCATTGAATCAGACGCCAGATCGATCCCATACAGGTTCGATCTCTTGCTGAAGACCGCCGATTCAGGGCTGTTCAGGTATTTCGGTGTCGAATCATCCAGGGCTCGACCGCCAAATCCCACAACCCGACCATACACATTAACGATGGGAAACACCAAACGGTTCCTGAATCTGTCATAATACCTGTTTCCGCCCGAAGCACGAAGGGCCAATCCTGCCTCACATACTTCCGTCGGTCCGATTCCCTTCTTGGCAAGCATCGTAATAAGCGAATCCCACGAGGCCGGCGCGTAGCCTAGTTTGAATTTTTCCTGAGTATCGGCTTCTATTCGCCGTTGCTTCAGATAATCCCTTGCACATTCAGCAGACGGCGAATGAACTAGCGTCTGCCTATAGTATGCCAAGGCAAGAGCATTTACTCTGTATATCGACTCTCTTCGCTCCCGCGCTGCACGCTCCTGCGGGGACTCGACGCTTGTTGATACATCTATTCCGGCACGCAGGCCGAGGCGGCGAACTGCCTCCGGGAACGTAAGCCCTTCCATTTTCATTATGAAAGTGAAGACGTTCCCTCCCACATGGCACCCGAAGCAGTAGAAGAGCTGACGATCGGGCGACACGGAAAACGATGGCGTCCGCTCAGAGTGGAACGGGCAAAGACCAACAAACCTGTTCCCCACCTTCTTGAGCTGCACGTAATCTGACACAACTGATACAATGTCATTTGCCTCTCTTACCTTGTCGACCAAGTCATTACTGAACTTTGAACTCAAACCAACCAGCCCCTGCCGGGGTACTTTTCGCCGGCGATAGATATTCTCCTGCCAGATGCCTGTTTAGTGGCGTCAAACAAAACCCCGCTTCCGAATCTGCTCCTGGCGGAAGCGAGGGCATCCGAACCCAGTGACCACAAGACCACTTGCACATCCGTAATTCTACCTATGATCAGATTTCCCTTCCTATGATCTTCAATCTTTCCCCATGGCGGATAGACGATCTACGCCGAGTATAATGTCTCCTAATGCACCCAGCTTATGTAGGACGATCATTCGACTGTCTCAATAGACCCCCCACGCAGCAGGAACAAATCTCTCTGTCCATTGCTTCATTGCATATCTATCTGTCATGCCTGCGATGTAATCTACGGCGATCCTGACCACATCCTCACCCTGCAATGATTCCCCGGACTCCTCTATCAGTTCATCTACATTGTCAAGATAATAGCGATAAAGCTGGATTAGGAGCCTTTTCGCCTTATCCGCCTCGATCTTGGCAACCGATCCGATGTATACCCTCTCAAACATGAAATTCCGCAATGCGGCCATGCCCTGAGCAACTTCAGGGCTCATCGCAATCTTGCCTCTATTCGTGCTCTCGTCAATGACGTCCTTTACGAGCGTGTCAAGGCGCTCAGATCTCGTGCGTCCCAGGATCCGCTGCGCCTCCTCTGGAATCATGCCTTCGTTGATGATTCCAGCGCGCATAGCATCATCCACATCGTGGTTAACATACGCGATCTTGTCGGCGCACTTTACGACCTGTCCCTCAAGTGTAGCAGCCTCTTCCGGCCAATCCGCCGAGTGGCAAAGTATCCCGTTGCGAACCTCCCATGTTAGGTTAAGCCCTCGCCCGGGCTTGCCTTCCCTTCGCTCAACAAACTCTACCACTCTCAAACTTTGCTCGTTGTGGCGAAACCCGCCATCCACAACCTCATTGAGGGCGGCCTCGCCAGAATGTCCGAATGGCGTATGCCCCAAGTCATGCCCAAGAGCTATGGCTTCAGTAAGGTCTTCATTGAGTTGGAGCGCCCGTGCCATGGTCCGAGCAATCTGGGCAACCTCGAGGGTATGAGTTAGCCGTGTTCGATAGTGGTCTCCTTCAGGAGAGAGAAAAACCTGTGTCTTGTGTTTCAGCCTCCGAAAAGCCTTGCAATGTATGATCCTGTCCCTGTCTCGCTGGTAGCAGGTGCGAAATTCATCCGGCTCCTCTTCGCGATCACGCCCGCGAGTATTGCGCGAGAATGCGGCATGCGGTGAAAGCCTCTCCAGTTCCTCTTCTTCCAGACGCTCTCTGACCGTCATGGCACACTCCTCCTCCCCATGATTATTGCCGTAAGTGGCCCACGCGGCATCTCCGCCACGTGGGCCACAGACTACTCTCAGATAGGGAGCTCCGTCTCGTAAGTTGAAGTCATCCTGTTGGGTTTCGCTCCGCGCTCCCTACTTTCTTGGCTGCTTGATCTCGGCCTGTGCTGCAGCAAGGCGCGCGATCGGCACACGATAAGGAGAACAGCTAACGTAATCAAGCCCGGCCTTGTGGAAAAACTCCACGGAATCAGGGTCTCCACCGTGCTCACCACATACACCTATTTTCAGATCAGGCCTGGTAGACCGTCCGCGCTCAACACCCATGGTTACCATCTGGCCGACGCCTTCCTGGTCTAGCGACTGGAACGGGTCATGTTTCAAAACGTTGCGGTCCATGTATTCGCCGAGGAACTTCCCTGCGTCGTCCCGGCTGTATCCGAAGACCATCTGCGTCATGTCATTGGTACCGAAGGAGAAGAACTCAGCAGACTTCGCTATCTCGTCAGCGATCAACGCAGCCCGCGGAACCTCGATCATCGTTCCGACCATGTAGTCAAGGTCGACTCCATATTCCTTGATCGTCTTGTCCGCTATGCCGACAACATATTCGCGTATCATCTCCATCTCGCCTGTGGTCCCAACGAGAGGCACCATTACCTCGGGCATTACATTTACCCCTTCGCGAACTAGCTCGCACGCAGCCTCGAATATGGCCCTTGTCTGCATTTCATAGATCTCGGAGAACACAACACCAAGTCGGCAGCCTCTGAACCCCAACATCGGATTGAGCTCGTGCAAAGCGCCGATCCTGTCTCGCACTTTCTGCTCGGCGATCCCCATCTCAGACGCCAATTCCTCGATCTGCTTGCTCTGCTCGAGGCTTGGCAGGAACTCGTGAAGGGGTGGATCGAGCAACCTGATGGTTACGGGTAGACCATCCATTTCCCGGAAAATCCCCATGAAGTCGCCTTTTTGGTACGGGAGCAGCTTGGCAAGAGCCGTGCGCCTCTGCTCTTCAGTGTCAGCAAGGATCATCTCGCGCATGGCGCGTATCCTATCCTCGGCGAAGAACATGTGCTCAGTTCGGCACAGTCCGATTCCCTCAGCCCCAAAATACCGAGCCTGCTTGGCATCTTCCGGC